>NZ_JBFREV010000007.1:0-196530 GCF_052114485.1 Cupriavidus sp. KB_39 | reverse complement strand
ACGCTGGCCGATTCCAACGCCGACCTCGCGGTGGACCTGCGCGCCCAGATCCGGGAGCAGCTACGCAGCGGCGCGAGCGAGACCGCCGTGAAGGACTTCCTCGTGCAGCGCTATGGCGACTTCGTGCTCTACGACCCGCCGGTGCGGCCATTGACGTGGCTGCTGTGGTTCGGGCCGGCGCTGGCGGTGCTCGGCACTGCGGTGGTTGTGGTGCGGGCGCGGCGGTGGCATCGGGCGGTGTTCCGGCCTCGGACGGATCCGCCTGAATTGGCCGATTCTGTTGCGCCGCCGGGACGGTCCCGTTGGGTGGTCGCCGCCTCGCTGGCCCTGCTGCCAGGCGGGGCGATGCTGCTCTACCTCCACCTCGGCAACCCCGGCATGGTCCGCGCGGCGTGGGCCAGTGCGCCGGCCACGCTGCCGACTGGCGATGGGCATACGGTCGACATGCAGCAAATCGACGCCATGGTGTCCCGGCTGGCGCTACGGCTGCGGCAGGAACCGGGCGATGCCAATGGGTGGTACATGCTGGCGCGGTCGTATACGGCGCTGGAACGGTTTGATGATGCGGCGGCGGCTTATGGGAAGGCCGTGGCGCTCGTCCCGGATGCGGCGGCGCTCAGGGCTGATTATGCCGATGCGCTGGCCAGCGCGGCTGGGGGGCAGCTGGAGGGGGCGCCGATGGAGCAGGTGCGGGCGGCGCTGGCGCTGGATGGGGATGAGCCCAAGGCGCTGGCCCTGGCGGGGACGGATGCGGCTGAGCGGGGGGCGCTGCCTGAGGCGATTGGGTATTGGGAGCGGTTGTATCGGTTGCTGCCGGCGGATTCTGAGACGGCTCGGAGGGTTAGGGGGAATTTGGAGGTTGCGAGGGGGGTGGTTCGTTGATGGATGGTGTTGGCTTTTGTTGGCAACGGCATGTTTCACATCGCCCTGCGGGCGCTGCGACTCCAAAAGCCAACACCACATCAGCGTTTACCCCARGTTTTCATATAACCATAAAAGGGTAACGTCTCACCCCATGCAGACGACCCGCCCGATCACCCTCACCGAACGCGTCATCCAGCAACTCCGCGCGGAGATTGCGGACGGCGTCTACCCGGTCGGCGCCCGCCTCCCCACCGGCAAGCAGCTCGCCGAGCAATACGGCGTCAGCACCGCCGTCATCCGGGAAGTGACCGAGCATCTCCGCTCGCAGGGGATGATCGAAAGCCGTCAGGGGCTCGGCAGCACCGTCCGTTCCCGCGTCAGCGACGCTGGATTCCGCCTGTCCGGCCAGGCTGGCGCCGACGCCGCCGATCTGGCGGCGATCTACGAGCTGCGTCTCGATCTGGAAAGCGCCGCCGCCGCGATGGCCGCGCGTCGCCGGACCGACGACGATCTCCGGCGTATGGCCGACCTGCTCGGTACCCTCGCCGCCCAGTTGCACGACATCGACCGGGGTGCCGAATCCGACACTCAGTTCCACGTGGCCGTGGCCACCGCCACCCACAACAAGTACTACCAGGACCTGCTCCAGTACCTGAACCTGCAGCTCCATCACGCCGTGCGCACSGCGCGCGGCAATTCCCAGCAGCAGCCGGGGCTGCCCGAGCAGGTGCATGGCGAGCATGTGGCGATTTTCGAGGCGATCCGCGCGGCGGACCCCGAGGCCGCCCGGCTGGCCGCCGCCGCCCATCTTCGCAATGCCGCCGCGCGGCTTGGCCTGCCGCTGCGGGCCGCCGCCTGAACCCCCTCTATATATAGATAGGTATCCCATGTCCGACGCCGCCTTCCTGCAACGCCTGACCGACACCCTTGGCCCCGACGTGGTGGCCACCGCGCCCGATGACGTGGCGCCGTGGACCAGCGACTGGCGCGGCCTCTACAAGGGCCAGGCCCAGGCCGTGATTCGGCCGCGCACGACCGAGCAGGTCTCCCGGGCGCTGGCGCTGTGCCAGCAGGCCGGCGTGCCGGTGGTGCCGCGCGGCGGCAATACCGGCCTGTGCGGCGGTGCCGCGCCGGACAACCGGTCCGTCAACGTGATCCTGAGCCTGGACCGCATGGACAAGATCCGGTCGATCGACACCATCGCCAACACCATGGTCGTGGAGGCCGGCTGCATTCTCGGCAATCTGCGCCGTGCCGCCGAGGAGGCCGACCGGCTGTTCCCGCTGTCGCTGGCGGCCGAGGATTCGTGCCAGATCGGCGGCAATCTCGCCACCAACGCCGGCGGCGTGAACGTGGTGCGCTACGGCATGACGCGCGAGCTGGTGCTGGGCGTGGAGGCGGTGCTGCCCGATGGCGAGGTCTTCCACGGCCTGCGCACGCTGCGCAAGGACAACACCGGCTACGACCTCAAGCAACTGCTGATCGGCTCCGAAGGCACGCTGGGCGTGATCACGGCTGCCGCGCTGCGCCTGCTGCCGCGCGCCGACTCGCGCGCCGTGGTGCTGGCTGCCGTGGAATCGTCCGAGCAGGCGCTGAAGCTGTTCTCGCTGCTGTTCGCCCGTTGCGGCGCCCGGCTTCAGGCTTTCGAGTTCTTTACGGGCGACTGTCTGGAACTGGTGCTGACCCATGCCGAAGGCGTGCAGGCGCCCTTCCCGGAGCGCCATCCGGCCTACGTGCTGGTGGAAATCGCCGACACGGCGCCCGAGGACGTGCTCAACGCCCTGCTGGAATCGGTGATTGGCGACGCGCTGGAGCAGGGTCTCTGCCTCGACGCGGCGGTCTCGGCCTCGCTGGCCCAGTTGCAGAGCCTGTGGCGGCTGCGCGAGGAGATCTCCGAGGCCCAGCGCGCCGACGGGCTGCACCTGAAGCACGATGTTTCCCTGCCGATCGAGCGGATTCCGGCCTTCATGGCGTCGATGGAGGCCCGGCTGCTGGCSARGCACCCCGGCATCCGCCCGTTCATCTTCGGCCATTTTGGCGAYGGCAACCTGCACTACAACCTGTCGCGCCCGCTCGGCGCGGACGCCAAATGGGCGCTCAACGAGGGCAAGGCGGTCAGCGAGGACGTGCTGGACGAAGTGGCCCGCTACGACGGCAGCATCAGCGCCGAGCACGGCATCGGCCAGCTCAAGCGCGACGCGTTCCTGGCACTGAAAGACCCGCTCGAACTGCGCCTGATGCGCGCCATCAAGCAGGTGTTCGACCCCAGCGGCATCATGAATCCGGGCAAGCTGCTTTGATTCCGCGCARGCGCCGGCGTCGGGATCACACGGCGCTATACTGTCAGCCCTTTTCCGCACCCTATCGGTTGAAAAATTGGCTGATCAAGACCTGAGCAGGCTGAAGATCGATCGCAGTGCCATGGCGCCCGCGCCGCGTGGGCGCCGCCGCTGGCTCCGCTACGCGGCCATCGCSGTGGTCGTGCTGGCCGTGATCGGCATTGGCGCCCGGCTGGCCGGGCCGCAGGCGGTGGAGGTGGTCACCGTCTCCAGCGCCTACCCCTCCCAGAACTACACCCTGCTGAACGCCACCGGCTACGTGGTGCCGCAGCGCAAGGCGGCACTGGCGTCCAAGGCGCAGGGCCGGCTCGAATGGCTGGGCGTGCTGGAAGGCTCGCGCGTCAAGAAGGACGAAATCATCGCCCGGATCGAAAGCCGGGACGTGGAGGCGTCGCTGGCCCAGGCCCGGGCGCAGGTGCAGGTGGCGCAGGCCAACCTGCAACTCCAGCAGGCCGAACTGCGCGATGCCGAGGTGAACCTGCGCCGCTCCGAGACGCTGCTGGCGCCCAAGGCCATCTCGGTGCAGCAGTACGACGCCGACCTGGCCCGCTACAACAAGGCGAAGGCGTCGATCAACAACTCGCAGGCGTCCATCACCTCCGCCCAGGCCAACGCCCGCTCGGCGGAGGTATCCGTCGAGCAGACCGTGATCCGCGCGCCGTTCGACGGCGTGGTGCTGATCAAGCACGCCAACGTGGGCGACAACATCACGCCGTTCTCGGCCGCCTCGGACACCAAGGGCGCGGTCGTGACCATTGCCGACATGGAGACCCTCGAAGTCGAGGCCGATGTGTCCGAGTCGAACATCGTCAAGATCATCGTCGACCAGCCCGTGGAACTGCTGCTGGATGCCCTGCCCGACCTGCGCATGGCCGGCCGGGTGTCGCGCATCGTGCCGACTGTGGACCGCTCGAAGGCCACCGTGCTGGTCAAGGTGCGTTTTGTCGACCGTGACCCGCGCGTGCTGCCGGACATGAGCGCCAAGATCGCCTTCCTCTCCAAGCCTGTGCCGCCCGAGGACCGCAAGGCGCTGGTCGCCGTGCAGCCGGCCGCCATTGTCGAGCGCGACGGCAAGCCGGTGGTGTTCCAGGTGGTGGATGGCAAGGCCAGGCAGGTGCCGGTGACCAAGGGCGCCCGCGTGGGCGAGCTGGTGGCCGTGCAGGGCGTGAAGCCCGGCGACACGCTGGTGCTGGCGCCGGCCGACAAGCTGTCCGATGGCAGCAAGGTCTCCGTGGCGAAGAAGTGACGTGACGACCGACGTGACAACCGACGTGACAACTGATCCCGCCGCCCCCCGCSCCGCTGAGCCGCTCGTCGCCATCCGCCACCTCGCCAAGTCGTACCGGCGTGGTGCGCAGACGGTGCCGGTGCTGTCCGACATCACACTCGACATTGCCGAGGGCGATTTCATCGCGCTGATGGGGCCGTCCGGCTCGGGCAAGAGCACGCTGCTGAACCTGATCGCCGGCATCGACCGCCCGGACAGCGGCGAGTTGCGCGTGGCCGGGGTGGACATTGCCGGGCTGCCGGAATCCTCGCTGGCCGACTGGCGCGCCGCGCACGTCGGCTTCATCTTCCAGTTCTACAACCTGATGCCGGTGCTCACCGCGTACGAGAACGTGGAACTGCCGCTGATGCTGACGCGCCTGTCGCGCCATGAGCGGCGGGAGCGCGTGGAGATGGTGCTGGGCATGGTCAATCTGGCCGACCGGATGGACCACTACCCGTCCGAGCTGTCCGGCGGCCAGCAGCAGCGCGTGGCGATTGCCCGCGCGCTGATTACCGACCCCACGCTGATCGTGGCCGACGAGCCCACTGGCGACCTCGACCGCACCTCCGCCACCGAGATCCTGGCCATGCTGCAACGGCTCAATGCCGACGCCGGCAAGACCATCATCATGGTCACCCACGACGCCCACGCGGCCGAGGCGGCGCGCTCGCTCGTCCATCTGGAAAAGGGCGAACTGCTGGCCGGCCGGCGCTAGTTTCAGCATTCCAGGACATCAGGACCCCATCGCCATGTACCTGCCCCGGCTGATCGCCCGCAACGCCATGCGCCACAAGCTGCGCACGGCGCTGACCGTGCTCGGGCTGGTCATCGCCGTGCTGGCATACGGGCTGCTCCAGACCGTGGTGGATGCCTGGTACGCCGGCGCGGCGGCGGCGTCCAACGCGCGGCTGGTCACGCGCAACTCGATCTCGCTGGTGTTTCCGCTGCCGCTGAGCTACGAAAATCGCATCCGTGGCGTGGAGGGCGTGACGCAAGTCGCCCGCTCAAGCTGGTTCGCGGGCACCTATCGCGACCCCAAGAACTTCTTCGCCCAGTTCGCCGTCTCGGACAACTACATCGATCTGTATCCCGAACTGATCCTGCCGCCCGAACAGCGCGCGGACTACCGGCGCGACCGCCGGGGCGCGCTGGTGGGCCGGCAATTGGCCGACCAGTACGGCTTCAAGATCGGCGATGTCATCCCGCTCAAGGGCACGATCTACCCGGGCACGTGGGACTTCGTCGTGCGCGGCATCATGGAAGGCCGCGATGAGTCCACCATCACGCGGCAGATGCTGTTCCACTACGAGTACCTGAACGAAAGCATCCGCAAGAAGGCCGTCGGCAAGCCGGATCAGGTGGGCGTGTTCATCCTCGGCATCGACAACCCGGACAATGCCGCCGCMGTCTCCCGCCGCGTGGACGACGTCTTCCGCAACTCGCTGGCCGAGACCATGACCGAGACGGAGCAGGCGTTCCAGCTCGGTTTCGTGGCGATGTCCAACCAGATCATCGCGGCCATCCGCGTGGTGTCCTACGTGGTGATCGTGATCGTGATGGCCGTGATGGCGAATGCCATGGCGATGAGCGCCCGCGAGCGGACCACCGAATATGCGACGYTRAARGCACTTGGCTTCGGGCCGGGCTTCCTGGCGATGCTGGTGTTCGGGGAGTCGATGGTGCTGTGCATGATCGGCGGCGCCATCGGCATATTACTGACCCCACCGGCCGCCAATCTGTTCAAGTCGACGGTCGGCAACGTGTTCCCGGTGTTCACGGTGTCGCACGAAACCGCCGCGATGCAGGCAGCCTGCGCACTCGTCTGCGGCGTGGCGGCGGCCATCGTGCCGGCCGTGCAGGCGGCGCGCGTGCGCATCGTCGAGGGCCTGCGGGCCATCGGCTGACCGGCCCGGCCCCCTCCCCCACATGGTCATCCCACTCCACTACATCGCACGCAACGTCTGGGCCCGGCGGCTCACCACCGCGCTCACGGCGGGCGGGCTGGCGCTGGTGGTCTTCGTCTTCGCGGCGATGCTGATGCTCGACGCCGGCCTCAAGCAGACGCTGGTGACCACCGGCGAGGCGGACAACGTGGTGCTGATCCGCAAGGGCGCCGAAACCGAGATCCAGAGCGCGATCACCCGCGACCAGGCGGCGGCCATGGAGATGCACCCGGCCGTGGCGATGAACAAGGAGGGTCGGCCGATGGCCTCGCGCGAGGCCGTGGTGCTGATTTCGCTGACCAAGAGCGGCGCGGCCTCCCCGGCCAATGTGGTGATCCGGGGGATATCGCCGCAGGGCGTGACGCTGCGCCCGCAGGTACGTATCACGGCCGGGCGCGTGTTCCGGCCGGGTTCGTCGGAGATCATCGTCGGCAGCAGCATCGCCAAGGGCTTCGGCAACGTGCGCATTGGCGACCACCTGCGCTTTGCCCAGCGCGACTGGACCGTGGTGGGCCATTTCGACGCCGGCGGCAGCGGCTTCGACTCCGAGATCTGGGGCGATGTAGACCAGCTCATGCAGTCGTTCCGGCGCACCAGCTATTCGTCGATGGTGGTGCGCCTGGGCCAGGCGGACGGCTTCGACAAGTTCCGGGCCGACATCGACGTGGACCCCCGCCTCGCCAACGAGGCCAAGCGCGAGCAGCAGTTCTACAGCGACCAGTCGCGCGCGCTCTCCACCTTCATCAACATCCTTGGGCTGACGCTGACCACGATCTTCTCCGTGGCGGCGATGATCGGCGCCATGATCACGATGTACGCCTCGGTGGCCAATCGCGTGGGCGAGATCGGCACGCTGCGCGCGCTGGGCTTCCAGCGCACCAATGTGCTCGCGGCGTTTCTTATCGAGGCGGTGCTGCTGGGCTTTGTCGGCGGCGTGGCCGGGCTGGCCTGCGCCGCGCTGATGCAGTTTGCGTCATTTTCGACGACGAACTTCCAGACCTTCGCCGACCTGTCGTTCCGTTTCCTGCTCACGCCGGGCATCGTCGTCAAGACGCTGCTGTTCTCGATGGCGATGGGCTTCATCGGCGGATTCCTGCCAGCGCTGCGCGCGTCGCGCCTGAATATCGTGGATGCGCTGCGCGCGCGTTGAACGGAAACCCGTTCGGGTGATCGGATAGATCCGGATCGAAACCGGGTCGGGGGGGCCCCCCCGGCGTCTCCCGGTTTCTAAAGTTTCTACCATTCAGCGCAGACCGCTTCGTTTCTACCCTCCATGCACACTCATGGAGAGCAGAAATGAACACCACCTATCGCGCAGTCTTTAACGAATCCCTTGGCACCTGGGTTGCCGTTTCCGAAATCGCCAAGTCCCACGGCAAGCGCAGCAGCGTGCGCAAGGCACTGACTGCCTTGGCCGTGGCGGCAAGCCTGATGGGCATGCAAGGCATGGCCAATGCCGGCGAGATTGACGCGGAAGCGGCCGTGCTCGCCCAGCCCACGACTTCCCAAGACATCCAGTCGGCCGACGCGGCCGCCTGCGAGCCCGAACTCGACGCCGCCGGCCTGCCGATTGTCGATACTTGCAAGGAAACTGCGACGTCTGGCGATCAGAAGCTCATCATCGGCGCTGGCGTTGTCGCCGGCCTCGGCGGCCTCGCGGCCCTGCTCAATGGCGGTGGCGGCAGCCACGCCAGCGCACCGGCCCCGGCGATCGCTCCCGACTTCGCCCCGGTGATCGCTCCGGTCGTCGCCCCCGACGCCGAGCCCGCACCCAGCCCTGCCCCGCTTCCCGGCGTTCGCATCGTCAATGCCACAGACATCCAGGTCTTTGCCGGCCAGATCGGCACGGAAGTCAAGAGCGACAACGCCACGATCATCAACGCCGGCCAGGTATCGGCCACCGGCGAGGGCGCCGTCGGGACATCGGTGACCGGCGACGGCGCAACGGTGGTCAACGAAGGCAGCGTGACGGTCGCCGAAGGCGGCACCGGGACTCGCGTCGACGGCTCGAACGCCACGATTACCAATACCGGCAACGTTTACACCGCGGGTACCGGTTCGATCGGGACGCTTGTCAATGGCGACGACGCCATCGTCACCGACGCCGGACAGAACACCATCACGGACGGCGCCACGGGCGTCTCCGTGAACGGCGACCGTGCCGAGGTCAACCTGATTGGACAGATGACGGTGGGCAACGATGCTACCGGCGCGCAGCTGAACGGCAACGACGGCCATATCGTCATCGGCAGCGCCGGTCAGGGCGCGGCTACGACAAACGTCACGGTAATCGGTGGTAACGCCACCGGCGTCAAGGTGGCCGGCACCGGTAATACGATCACGCTGCACGGCGGCATCACCGTAGACAAGGACCAGAGCGCCCCCGATGCGGCCGAGCGGTTTGCGGAAACCGCCACGGGCCTGGCCGTCACCGGGAGCAGCAACACCGTGATTCTGAACGGGCAATTGCACGTCGTGGCCGATGGCGAAGAGATTGAAGCCTTCGTTGCCCGTGGTGGAAGTGGCGCGGCGGAGTCGCTCAACGGGGTGATCGTGTCCGGAGACGTGGCYGGCGCAGAAAACACCAACAAGGTGTTCCTGAATGGTGGCGTGTCCTTGACGGGCGAAAAAAATGCCTTGACCGGGGCAGCCGGCAGTGCGCAGTCCGCAGGCAGCAGCATCTACGCGCCGCTCGTTACCGTCGACGGCAACAGCGAACTGCACATCTCGGGTCACTCCAGCATCGAGGGCAGCGGCACGTTCTCCCCGAAACTGATCACGGCCAGCAACGGCGCCCGCATCATCTGGGAGAACGGCGACCTTAACGCCGATACCAGCCGGTACAGCACCCACGAGATGTATGACAACGGCGGCACGGCCCTGATCGATGTCCGCAGCGGCGCCAGCCTGGACATCAAGGATTCAGCCCATGTCCAGGCTGGCACCCAGACCCACTTCATCGAGGCACGGGGCACGGGCAGCCGGGTCAACAACGAAGGTACGATCGACCTGACGAAGGTGAACGAGGATGCCCCTGTCACGGGCACAGGTACCCACGTCTCCACGGTCGCCCTCTTCGCTTATGAAGGCGCCAGCGCAACAAATAGCGGCACGATCTCGCTCAACAGCGATGATGCCGAAGCCGTCCTCGAAGGCAACGGCGACTGGGAGTGGGTCAACTATCATGCCGTTCAGAGCGGCATGATGGGGATGATCGCGAGCAATGCGGGCAGCACCGCCGTCAACACCGGCACGATCACCGGCCATGGCTACCGGCTCTACGGCATGGGTGCCATCGAGGGCGCCGTGCGCAACGAGGGCAAGATCGACCTCCAGCCGAAGTCGGATATCGCCTTTGCTCGCGCCGACGACTACGGCGCCGGCATGTACGCAGGCACCGACCGCGTCAGTCTGGGCACGGCCACCAATGCGCCCGGAGGCACCATCACCATGCATAACGCTGGCATCGGCATGGTTGCCCAGAAAGGTGCGACTGTTGTCAACCAAGGCGCCATCAACCTCGTCGCSGACGAGGGCGCAACGGCGCGCGATGGACAGTTGATCGGCATGGCCGCCTACAACGGTGGCACCGCCATCAACGACACCACGGGCGTCATCAACATCGAGACCGGTGCGGGCCGGGCCTTCGACGTTGACGGCACCAGCCTGATCGTCAATCGGGGCAGCGTGAACTTCAACGGCCAGACCATGGACCCGAGCGACTCGCATATGGGGGCCACGCCGAACACGGCCACGCCACTTGCCGGCGTCATTGCCGGAACAGGCCAGTCGGTTACGCTGGATGACCCCCTGGGTTATGTCGCCGCCAACCATCTCACCAACTATGGCGCAGTGACCAACGCCGCCACGCTGGACATGCGCAGCAGTTGGCTGCTCAACCAGCAAGGCGCCAGCTTCTCGTCGCCGTCGAACTCGCTGACGCTGGCTTCCTTCGAGAACAAGGGCACGCTGGCGGCCGGCGCGGTGCGGAGCGGCACGGGGTACAACCGGGCCGGTGCCACGATGAATGTGGGACTGCTGACGCTCGCTTCGAACGCCACCTTGTTTAACGAAGGCAACTTCCACGGCAGCGCAACGGCGGCGTCCTATACCAACAACATCGTCAATACCGGCAACTGGACGGTGAACGCGGGCAATGCCATCCAGGGCCGCCTCAACGTCTTCAATCAACAGGGCGGCACCCTGCGCAATACGGCGCCGGGCACTGGCACGCTGGTCAACATCAGCTCCCTGCCTGGGGGCCAGCCGTTCAACAACGCCGGCACGATCACGGCCACCGACGGCTACAGCGCCCTCAAGACCGCCAATGGCGACGCGACCGCCAATCCGAACAACTGGCTGGTCAACCGTTCGACGGGCGTGATCAACGGCATGATGAACGGCACCGAGAAGGCACTGATCAGCATGGGCCGCGCCACCAGTTTCGGCAACGAAGGCACGATCAATGTGCAGGGCAACGGGGCGGTGGGCATCCTGGGCGTCAATTCGGGTTACACCACCCACATCATCAATGCCGGCACCCTCAACGTCGGCACCGAAGCCGGCAAGGCGGACGGCACGAACGGCACCGGTCTGGTCGGCATCAAGGGCACCAACACCGCGAACCAGATCTACAACAACACCACGGGCGTCATCAACGTCTACGCCAACAATTCGTACGCCTTCGGCGGCAATGGCAAGGTCGTCAACAACGGCACCGTGAACCTCGAGTGCGACACCGGCTGTGCGATCTTTGCGCCGGGCAGCGCCGCGGCCATCACGGGCAGCAACAAGGCCATCGTGGCCCAGACCACAGCGCCCTCGCAGGGCACCGTGCCCACGCCGGCAGCCGAAGCGCCCCGCATGGTGCTGCGCGGCTACMAGGTCGGCACCAATGCCAACGGTACGGCCGGCACCCTGCGMGGCAGCCATCTGGACGTCTCCGAGGTCAAGGTCGACACCGCCTTCGCCGCCGGCACCGCCGCCAAGGCGGTCACCTTCGACAACGTGTTCCAGGGCASTGATATCACCGGCGCCCAGAGCATTCAGTCCGACAGCGCCGTCTGGACCGCCAACGCGGCCCAGGACGCCAAGGGCATCGACGTGACGATGACCAAGAACGCCTACCAGGACGTGGTGACCGACGCCAAGCTCAAGGACGCCGCCGCCGCCCTCGAAGGCGCCTACTCCAACAACGCCGTGTTCCAGAGCCTGAACCTGGCCACCGCCGCCGAAGTCACCAAGGGCGTGAGCCAGCTCACCGGCCAGGGCTTCGGCCAGGCCATGAACCAGGCCAAGGTGCTCAGCAACCGCTTCAACGTGCTGGCCGACAACGTCAAGGAAACCCCGAGCGGCCTGGGCTTCAACATGGTCACCCGTGGCACCCCCGGCGCCCGCCTGGCTGGCTCCGAGTACGACATGGCCGTGCTGTCCTCGCGCTTCAGCGTGGGCGACCAGGGCAAGGTGGCCGTGCGCTACGGCGTGGCCAACCTGGCCAGCATCGACGCCGGCTCCAACGCCGCCGCCAGCAACGGCCTCTCGGGGGTGAGCCAGTTCGCCGGCGTGCAGTACGTCAACCCGATCGCCGCCGGGCTGGAACTCTCCGGTGACCTGCAGTTCGAGCAACATCGGCTGGAATCGAGCCGCTCGCTCAACTACGGCAGCGTCAACGAGACCGCTTCCTCGAAGAACGGCCAGGACAAGTACCGCGCCAACTTCGTGGTGGGCAAGCCGGTGGAAGTGGCGAAGGGCTTCACCGTCACGCCGATGATGGGCCTGGACATGCGCCAGACCCGCGACCACGCGGTGAACGAGCAAGGCGCCGGGGCCTACAACCTCAACGTCTCGGGCGCCACCACCACGGCGATGGACGCCATCGGCGGTGTGAAGCTGGGCTATCAGCACGCSAACGGCCTGAACGCCAGCKTGCGCCTGCAGGGCGGGCCGAACCTGTTCTAYGGCGCCGGCCAGCGCCAGGCCAGCCTGGCTGGTGCCCCGGATGCGCGCTTCGCGCTGCCGGATGCCACCCAGCGCAGCCGCTTCAACTACAACAGCACSGTCAGCGTGGGCTACGCCAAGAACCTGCTCAACCTGTCCGCCAACGGCTACACGGCCGACCAGGACGGCGTGAAGGACTACGGCGTGATGTTCAAGGTGGTCAAGCAGTTCTAAGACGGATCCGAATCCGCCTCTCCATGCGGTGACTTCGGCCGGGCGCCTTGCCCGGCTTTTTTTCGTTTACCTGATTACCCGATCACCTCTTCGCAGACCGCCAGCCACGCGCGCGCCGCGTGAGACAGGTAGCGGCCCGGCGGCCAGACGTGGGCCATCGCCCAGTCCATGGTCGGCTCGGTCAGCCGGGCCATGGCGAGGGTGTCGGCGGCATCCAGCCGCGCCAGCAGCGGTTCAGGCAGAAAGGTGGTGCCAAGGCCCGCGGCCGCCATCGACACCAGGAAGTCCCAATGGCCGCTCTGCGCCACCACGCGCGGCGCCATGCGGGCCGTGGCAAACGCCTGGCGCAGCTTGCGGGTCAGCGAGAACTCGTCGGTCAGCAGCACCAGCGGCGTCTCGCGCAGCGCRTCSAGCTTCACCGTCCGGCCRCCCGCCCAAGGCGCGCCGCGCGGGCCGACCACCCAGATCGGATACCGCGCGAACTCGCGCGTGGCGAGATCCAGCCCGCTGTCGCCGGGCAGCACCGTGGCGCCCACTTCAAGTTCGCCATTCGCCACTTGTTGCTCGACCACCTGCCCGCCATGCTCGGACAAGGTCAGTTCGAGATTCGGATACCGCTGACGGAACGCGCTGACCGCAGGCGAGAAGAACAGGTTGACCATCGGCGGCAGGCCCACGGTCAGCTGCCCGCGCCCGAGTGACGACAGATCCGCCACTTCCAGCGTCAGCCGATGCACCACGCCAAGCGCCTCCTGCCCACGGTCGTAGACCACCCGGCCCACATCGGTCAGCCGCACGGACTTGCCTTCGCGGATCAACAGCGGCTGGCCCACCTCGTCCTCCAGCTGACGCACCATCTTGCTGATGGTGGACTGGGTGACGTACAGCGACGCCGCCGCCTGCGTGAAGCTCTTGAGCCGCGCGGTTTCCACGAAGTAGCGCAGCGCGCGGATGTCGATGGGCATGGCATTCCCCGGGATCGATTGATATGAAAATTCCGACTGGATCGACGAATTTTAAATCATGCAGGGAATGATCGCCAGTTCGCTACACTGCCCCGCAACGCTCCCACACACTTCCGCCCCCGGACGATTCCCATCATGGCTGGCTGGCCGCATGCCCGACAGTGGCTGTTCTCGCTGAAGGCATTCGCGGCCGCGATGCTGGCGCTCTATATCGCCCTGTCCTTCGGCCTGCCGCGCCCCTACTGGGCCATGGCCACGGTCTACTTCGTCTCGCATCCGCTCACGGGCGCCACGCGCTCCAAGGCTGCCTATCGCGTGACCGGTACGGTGCTGGGCGCCACCGCCGCCGTGGTCACGGTGCCCGCGCTGGTCAATATGCCGATTGTGCTGACGGGCGCCATTGCGCTGTGGATCACGGGGCTGGTCTACCTCTCGCTGCTGGAGCGCGGCCCGCGCAGCTATGTGTTCCTGCTGGCCGCCTACACGCTGCCCATCGTGGCGCTGCCGGCCGTGAGCCATCCGGGGGAGATTTTCGATGTGGCGGTGGCGCGCATCGAGGAGATTGTCATCGGCATCGTCTGCGCGGGGCTGGTCGGGGCGATCGTGCTGCCGGCCAAGGTGGCGCCGGCGCTGCGCGAGCGCGCCGGGGAGTGGATTCGCGATGCCCGGGCCTGGKCGGCCGACATCCTCGCTGCCGACCCGCACGCCAGCGCCAGCCGCCACCGGCTGGCGGCGGACATGCTCGCGCTGGACCAGATGATCGCGCACCTGTCGTTCGATACCGAGAGCCGGCACACGCTGCACCACGCGCGGGCGCTGCGCGAGACCATGTCGCGGCTGATGCCCACGCTCKCCGCGCTGGACAGCGTGCTACGGGCCAAACCGCGCGCGCCGCACGCCAACCSCGCCCTGCAAGACACGGCCGATTTCCTGCGCGGCCGGATGGACGACTTGCTAGCCACCTGCGACGCCCTCCAGCACGGCATCGGCGACCGTCCCACGCAAGCCGTCCCGCCAGCCTCGGCGCGCATCGCCCCGTCAGAAAGCCCCACGGCAAGCCGCTATCACGATCACGGCATGCTGCTGTTCGGCGCGGCCTCCACGGGTCTGGCCGTGTTCTGCGCGGGGCTGATCTGGATGTTTTCCGGATGGGAGGATGGGGGCGGACCGGTGGCGGTGGCGGCCATCGCGTGCTGCTTCTTCGCCACCCTCGACGAACCGCGCCGCGTGACGCCGGTGTTCGCGCGTTGGAGCCTGGCGTGCCTGGGCGTGGCGTCGTACTACCTGTTTCTGGTCGTGCCGCACGCGCAGACCTTCGAGGCGCTGGTCGGCATGCTCGCCCTGCCCTACCTCGGCATCGGCCTGCTGATCGCGCGGCCCGGCTTCCAGTTGATTGCGATGCTGCTGTCGGTCAACACGGCCTCGTTCGCCAATATCCAGAGTATTTACGATGCCAACCTGCTCGGCGCCTTCAACACGAGTCTGGCGAACGCGGCGGCGATGCTGTTCGCGCCGCTCTGGGCGACGCTCGCGCGGCCGTTCGGGGCGCATGTGGCCGCGCACCGGCTGATCCGCGCGAGCTGGCAGGATCTGGCGCAGGCCGCCACGTGGCGCGGCGACCCCGCGCCGGTGGGCGCGCGCATGCTGGACCGCTTCGGGCAACTGATGCCGCGCCTCGGTGCCAGCGCGGACCGGCTGGCCTCGGACGGCTTTACGGAATTGCAGGTGGGCCATTGCACGCTGACGCTGCAGCAGGCGCTGCCGACCTTGCCGCCCGCCGCGCGCAAACCCGTGCGGCGCGTGTTGAGCGGGGTGGCGCGGCACTATCGCGGACGGCTGCGGACGGGCGAGGCGGTGCCAGCGCCGGCGCAGTTATCGGCTCGGATCAGGGAAGCCCTCGGCGCGGTTGCGGATGTACGTGACAACGCTGCCGTAATCAGCGCGCTGGTGGTGTTACGCGTGACGCTTGTCCACGGTGAGGACGAGGTGATATCGCGCATTCCGCGCAATCCCTCTCCCCCGGCCCCTCTCCCGCAAGCGGGCGAGGGGAGCAAACCGCCGTCCGTTGACAGGCCGAGGGGGTGCTCCCCTCTCCCTCCGGGAGCGGGGCGGGGGAGAGGGCAGGCGGCTCAAGATGCGTGATCGCATCGAGAAAGCGTGCGAGAGAAAACCCCTTCACACAACCGCCCCCGCCAGATACTGCGCCAGCGCGTCGAGCAGCAGCCCTGAGCCATGCTCCCGCGAACCCGCATCGTCATAGCCATCGAGAAAAGCGCCCTGCTCCGTCATGACGAGCCGCGTGCCATCGTCGACCGGCTTCATCTCGAAGGTGGCCAGCGAGACGGAAATCTTGCGCTCGCCCATATGCATCTCGTAGGCGTAGACCAGACGCTCGCCGGGCACCACATCGTAATAAATGGCATCGAAGGTCGAGACCAGCCCGTTGGCCCAGCYGCCCTTCAGGTGCTCGCGGCCACCGGGGCGGGCATCCATGGTCCGCGCCAGTTCCTGATAGCCATCGCCACCCCGGAACCATTGCGCCTTGGCCTTSGGGTCGGTCAGCGCSCGGAASACCTSCGCCGGCGTGGCCTTGAAGGTSCGCTCGATGCGGAAGATGCCGTGCACCACCGAGCGCTCGGCGGGCGGCGCATCGGCCATACGGGCCACTTCCACCTCCAGGCGGTCCAGCGTCTCGGCCCAGCCCTGCGCGGCGCCGCGCGTGAAATTGCCGGCGACCGGGTCCAGCAGCGTGTAGCGCTGCTCGACATCGAGCTGCGTGCCGCCGCAGACGTTCTCGAACGACACCGTGGTCAGGGCGTTGAACAGTGCGGCGCCGTCGCCGTCGACCACGGTCATGTCGATCACCAGCCGCGCGTTCGGCAGGATCTCGACAAAATGGCCGCGCACCCAGTGCGACTGCCCATCCGGCGCGCGCATGCAGTAGTCGAACTTGCCGCCCACGCGGGGCTCGACCTCGGCCTCGGGAATCGTGAACCCTTGCGGGCAGAACCAGTGCTTGACGTGCTCGGCGGACGTCCACGCCTGGAACACGAGTTCCTTGGGTGCGTTGAACGCGCGCGAGACCGTCAGTGGGCGCGGTTGCGCCAATTGGGTTGCCGTATCTTCAGTTGCCGTCGCCATCGGGGGTTGCCTCCTTCTTCATGGTTTCCAGGTATTCGCCCAGGCGGTCGAAGTGGCCTTCCCACTCGGCCCGCCGGGCGCTGATCCACTGCTCGGCCTGACTCAGCGCGTTCGGCGCCATCCGGCACGTGCGTACCCGCCCGACCTTCTGCGACTGCACCAGCCCGGCCTGTTCCAGCACGGCCAGGTGTTGCATGACGGCCGGCAAGGACATCGCCAGCGGCCGGGCAAGGTCGGTCACGGACGCGGGGCCGCGTGACAGTTGCACCAGCAGGGTCCGGCGCGTGGTGTCGGCCAGCGCCTGGAACGTCATATCGAGAGGATCGGATTGGTTAAGCATGTGCTTTAGTATAGCGACGGCAAATAGTTAAGCAAGGACTTTAGCAATAAATCTTCAGGCGGGTTGGCGAGAAGCTTGCTGCGCCTGTAGCGCGGCGATGCGCGCCAGCACGGCGGGCAGTTCGGGGGGCGGCGTGAGCTGGCCGATCAGCCACTGCACGGCATCGGCGACCTTGTCGGCGTCGTAGTCGGCGGAAAAGCTGTGGAGGGTCGCGCCGTGGAGGAACAGCCGGAGCGCGAGCAACTCCGGCTGCGACGGGTCGTTCGGGCCCTGCCCGAACAGCCGCGCCGGCACGGTGGCCAGTAGCGGGCCGATGGCCTCGGCCAGCCGGGTATCGCCRCGCGCGGCCATCCAGACTTCCAGGATGGCCAGCGAGGTGTGGCGCTGGCGGCGGTTCACCAGCGCATGGAGCATCAGGTGCAGGCGCACGCGGGATGGCATCGGCCCGAGCGCGGCCAGGCGCGCGGCCTCGGTATCGATCAGCTGCTCGACCATCGCCGGCAGCAGCGTGTAGCGCCCTTCCGGGAACTGATGCCGCAGCGAGCCGCGGCTGATGCCAGCCATTTCGCAGACGCGCGCCTCCCCAAAGGCGGCATAGCCCTGTTCGATCAACAACTGGGTGGCGGCATCGATCAGCGCCTGTCTGGTGGACGCGCTGCGCTCGGCTTGGGTCGGCATGGCCGCGATTGTAGCCACATCGCCCTGCGTCGCCATTGATTCCTCAACTGTCACAAAACAAACATACAAGTTTGTTTATATCTGGCCCGCRCGYGGCAAGAGAGCCCATGGTCCGGCCGCGCGCGCACCCACGACAACAAGGAAATTCCGAATGTTCAAGCTCCCCCGAGCCGGCTGGCTGGCCGCCTTGSCCGCCGCCGCCTGCGCCGCGCTGGCCGCGTTGGCTGTCTCCGCCTGCGGTTCCGACGACAACAAGAGCACCACCACCACGCCGCCTGCCGCCGAAGTCCCGGCCCCGGTCGTGCCGAAGACCATTCAGTCGGTGCGCCACGTGTTCGTGATCACGCTCGAGAACCAGAACTACGCCACCACCTTCGCGGCGGACTCGAAGGCGCCCTACCTCTCCAAGACCCTGGTTGCCCAGGGCGCGCACCTCCAGCAGTACTTCGGCACCAGCCACGTCAGCCTGGGCAACTACATCGCCATGATCAGCGGCCAGTCGGTCACCGCCGACACCCAGATGGACTGCATGGTCTACAARGACTTCGCGCTGACCGGCATGGCCGACCACGGCCAGGCCATCGGCACGGGCTGCGTCTATCCGGCCTCKATCAAGACGCTGCCTGACCAGCTCAAGGCCGTGAACCTGACCTGGAAGGGCTATATGGAGGACATGGGCAACGACCCGGCCCGCGAATCCGCCACGTGCGGCCACCCGGCGCTGAACGCCACGGACGCCACCCAGTCGCCCCAGGCCGCCACGGCCGGCGGCGTGCCGGCGGACCAGTACGCCACGCGCCACAACCCGTTCGCCTACTTCCACTCGATCACCGACTCGCCGGACTGCGCGACCAACGTGGTCAACCTGAACAAGCTGACCGACGACCTGAAGACCGTGGCCACCACGCCGAACTTCACGTTCATCACGCCCAACCTCTGCAACGACGGCCACGACTCGCCGTGCGTGGACGGCGCGCCGGGCGGGCTGGTCTCGGCCGATGCCTTCCTGCAGAAGTGGGTGCCGATCATCATGGCTTCGCCGGCCTACCAGCAGGACGGCCTGATCATCATCAATTTCGATGAAAGCTCGTACTCGTCGCAGGCCATCGACACTACCACCACGCCGCCGACGCTGAACATGATCTTCTCCGGCCAGACCTGCTGCAACCAGCAACCCGGCCCGAACGTCACGTTCCCGATCACGCAGAGCTTCCCGGCCTCGGTGTCGCACTATCCGTACGACATCAACCTGGTCACCCAGAGCCATGGCGGCGACCGCACCGGCGCCGTGCTGCTCTCGCCGTTCATCAAGCCGGGCACGGTGTCCACCACGCCGTACAACCATTACTCGATGCTCAAGAGCCTGGAAGACATCTTCCAGGTGGGCGGCTACCTTGGGTACGCGGCGCAGGACGGGCTGGTGAGCTTCGGCACCGATATCTTCACCAACCTTTGATCGTCATCTGATCGACCACTGACTGCCGCCGGGTTGCGCAAGCGCCCGGCGGCTTGCCGTTGCCATGACCCTCGATACCGGATTGCCGCGCCGCCTGGGCGCCCTGCTGTGGCTGGCTATGTGTGTGAGCCTGCTGGCTGCCTGCCAGCCGCGTGATGTTGCCACCCCGGCCGCCGCCGCGTCAGCCCCCGCCCCCGCCAAGCCCGACGCCGCCACGCTGGCCAGCCTCGGCAAGGCGATTTTCTTCGACCCCACGCTGTCTGCCTCGGGCCGGCAATCGTGCGYGAGTTGCCACGATCCCGCCCACGGCTACGGCCCGCCCAATGCGCTGGCCGTGCAGCTTGGCGGCCCGGACCTCACCCGCCAGGGCAAGCGCGCCACGCCCTCTCTGGCGTACACCCTCAATCGCACGCCGATCTGGCACAAGGTGCAGGTGGCCAGCCTCAGCGAGCGCCTGACCGAGACCGATAGCCCGCCCACGGGTGGCCTGATGTGGGATGGCCGCTTCAACAGCCTGCGCGAGCAGGCCGGCGGCCCGCTGCTGGATCCGGACGAGATGGCGAACCCGGACCGCGAAGCCGTCGTAGCCAAACTACGACGTGCTGCCTATGGCGACGCCTTCCGCGCCGCCTTCGGCGCCAATGTGTTCGACGATCCCCAGCGCGCCTTCGATGCCGCCACCCAGGCCCTCGAGCGCTTCCAGCTCGACGACCCCAGCTTCCATCGCTACAACAGCAAATTCGACGCCTTCCTCGATGGCGAAACCACCCTCAGYGCCGCCGAGACACGCGGTTTGCGGCTGTTCTCGGACCCGGCGAAAGGCAACTGCGCGGCCTGCCATCGCATCGACAAGGGCGCCGACGGCTCCCATCCGCTGCTGACCGATTACCAGTTCGCCGCGCTCGGCGTGCCGCGCAACCCGGAGATCGCCGCCAACGCCAATCCGCAGTATTACGACCTCGGCCTGTGCGGCCCGAAGCGCACCGACCAGGCCGCCCAGCAGGGCTACTGCGGCATGTTCAAGACCCCCACGCTGCGCAACACGGCGCAGCGCGGCGCGTGGTTCCACAACGGACGCTTCCACAATCTGGAAGACGTGGTGCGCTTCTATGTCGAGCGCGACCTGAAACCGGCCAAATGGTATGGGCGCGATGCGCGTGGCCGCACCGTGGCCTACGACGACCTGCCGCCCGCGCTGCGCCAGAATATCGACGACTTCGACCCGCCGATGGACCGCAAGCCCGGTGCCCGCCCGGCGCTGGACGACCGAGAGATCCGCGACGTGGTGGCGTTCCTGCGCACCCTCGACGACGGCTTCCGGCCCTAGCCCGCTTTTCGCCCGCCATCGTCCGCCCCGGGGCGGCGCCAGCGCCACATTGCAGGTGCTGCCCCCAGCGCCCGGCGGGCCCGTCCTCAGTGCGCCGTCCCGCAAAAAGGCGTATTCTGGTGCGCTTGTCATTCCCGCGCCACCGGCGTAGTGTTGCGCATCGCCCGGCCCCTCCGCGCCGGGACGCGTTCCAGATTGTTGACGGATGAACCAGAAATCCCCGAATTTCCCGGATGAGCCGCCCATGCCGCCCACCTGGGATGCCCGCCTTGCCCGCCGCCTTGTGCGGCCCCTCCGGAATACCCGAGTCACCCCGAACCACCTGACCACGCTGCGCCTGCTYATCGGGCTGGCCGGCGTTGCCTGYCTGGCGCAGGGGGGTTACGCGTGGACCAACTACGGCGCCCTGCTGGTCGTGCTGTCCAACTTCATCGATCACACCGATGGCGAACTGGCGCGAATCAGCGGCAAAGGCAGCAAGATCGGGCATTTCTACGATCTGGCCAGCGACGCCCTGATTACCGTGTTGTTGTTCGTCAGCATGGGCATGGCGATTGGCGCGACCGCGCCCGCGACCACCGAGGCGATCGGCCCCGTGGGCCGCGGCACCGTGGCCGGGCTGGCGGTGGCCCTGATCTTCTTCCTGCGCATGCGTATAGAATCGCGGGTTGGCAAGAGTGGCACCAAGCAGGCTTCCGCCGCCGGGTTCGAGACCGAGGACGTGCTGTACCTGTTGCCGCTGGTCACGCTGACCAGCAGCATCGGACCGTTCCTGGCGCTGGCCTCGGTTGGCGCGCCGCTGTTTGCCCTGCTTGTGATCATCGACTACTGGCGCGTCATGCGGCGCCCCCAGGCGGTCGGCACCCCAACGAAACATTGAGGCAGCCATGACGGAACAGGCTACCCGCGACATYGCGCTCGATTCCCCGCTCGATCCAGTCATCGACGCTCCCGCGCCGCCTCCGCGTCATGCGGGCCACCCGGATGCCGCCGTGGCACGCGCGGCGGCCGGGCTGGACACGCCCGCGCTGCGCGCCGACTTCGACCGCCAGGGCGCGTTCCTCTACCTCGACACATTCCTGCCGCCCGAGCAGTGCGCCGAGCTGGAGGCGCTGGCCCGCGCGCTCCAGCCGGGGCTGAACCGCAACTACCTGCCCGGCCACAAGCAGGGTGGCAGCGTCAGCCGGCACACCATCGACGAGCAGGCGCCCTTCATTGCCGAACTCTATCGATCGCCCGCACTGATTCATTGGCTTGAACAGGTCACCGGCGACAAGCTCCAGGTCTGCCCGCCCACCGACCCGCACGCCTACGCGCTCTATTACTACACGCGCCCGGGCGACCATATCGGCTGGCACTACGACACCTCCTATTACGACGGCCGGCGCTACACGCTGCTGATCGGCGTGCTGGACGAGTCCTCGTGCCGGCTCGAATACGAACTCCACACCCGCAACCCCGAGGTGCCCGACGAACCGGGCGCGGTGCAGATTCCGCCGGGCGGCATCGTGCTGTTCGATGGCGACAAGCTGCGCCACCGCATCACCCCGGCCGGCCCGAACGAGATCCGCGTGTCGCTGACCTTCGAATACGTGACCGATCCGGGCATGCGGCCGTGGCTGCGCTTTATCTCCAATATGAAAGACGCGGTGGCCTATTTCGGCTTCCGGCAGGTCTTCAAGCGCCTGCTATCAGGCGGGAAGTCTGGCAAGTGACGCGTGCCGCATTTATTCTGCTGACGATTGGCGCGGCGCTGTTTGTCGCGCTGTTGGCRTGGCARGGCTTTGGCGCGGTCACGACCACGCTGATGTCGGCCGGCTGGGGCCTGGCCGTGGTCGCCGCGTTCCACGTGGTACCGCTGGCGCTGGACGCCGCCGCCATCGCCGTGCTGGTGGACCGCACCGCGCACCATGGCTCGTTCTGCACCGCGCTGCGTGCGCGCTGGGCCGGCGAGTCGGTCAACAGCCTGCTGCCGGCTGGCCAGATCGGCGGCCCGGTGCTGATGGTGCGCTACCTCGCCCATCATGGCGCCCGCATGCGCGACGCCGCCGCGGCCATCACCGTCAGCACGACCACGCAGGCGCTCTCCCAAATGCTGTTCGCACTGCTCGGCATTCTGCTGTTCGGTGCGCAAGGCAACCTCTCCGACCAGCGCACGCCGATCATCGCCGTGACGGTGGTCCTCGCCCTGTGCGTGCTGGCCTTCTGCATCCTCCAGCGGCGCGGCATGTTCGGCCGGGTGATGCGCGTGGCCGCGCGCGTGTTCGGCAAGCGCAACTGGGATGATCTGGCGTTGCGCGCCGATGCCGTGGACGAGGCCATCCGCGCCCTCTACCGCGACCGCCGCAAGGTAGCCGCCAGCTTCATGCTGAATCTGGCCGGCTGGATCGTTGGCACCGGCGAGGTCTGGCTGATTCTTTACTTCCTGGGCCATCCGGTGAGCTGGCACGAGGCGTTGCTGCTGGAGAGCGTGGGTCAGGCGATTCGTGGCGCGGCGTTCGCCATTCCCGGCTCGCTCGGCGCGCAGGAAGGCGGCTATCTGCTGCTGGCGCCGCTGGTGGGCCTGCCGCCCGATGCCGCGCTGGCGATGTCGCTGGCCAAGCGCGTGCGCGAACTCGTGCTCGGCATTCCGGGGCTGCTCTACCTGCATCACAGCGAGCGTCGATACCAGCGCCGGCGCACCCGGCAGGCCGCGTGGCAGGGCTCCGAATAACTCAAGCAAGGTGAAAAGACAATAATGCGAGCAATCATTCTCGCCGCGGGCCTGGGCCTGCGGCTTCAGCAACAGCCGGGCAAGCAGTTTCCGAAGTGCCTGCTGCGCTTTGACGGCATCACCCTGCTCGAGCGCCACCTGCGCATGCTCGACGCGGCCGGCGTCACGGAAGTTGTGCTGGCGCTGGGCTTCGAGCCCACTCAAGTGCAAGCCGAACTGGCCCAGATCGAGCGCCCGGCCGGTCACCCGCCCGTGGAAATCGTGCTGAACCCGCGCTTCGACCTCGGCAGCGTGCTGACCGTGCACACCGTGGCGGACGCCCTCACGCGCGGCGGCGACGTCCTGCTGATGGACGCCGACGTGCTCTACGATGAGCGCATTCTCAACGCACTGGTGGCCGGCGAGACGGTCAACCGCCTGCTGATCGACCGCGATTTCGAGGCCGGCGACGAGCCCGTCAAGCTCTGCCTGCGCGACGGCGTGCCGGTAGAGCTGCGCAAGCAGCTGATGGCCGACCTCCAGTACGACACCATCGGCGAATCCGTAGGATTTTTCCGATTCCAGGAACACACGGCACGCCGGCTGGCCGAGATCGTCAAGGGTTACGTCGATTCGGGCCGCGCCAACATGCCGCACGAGGAAGCCGTCCGCGACCTGCTGCTCGAGTCGCTGGCCCAGCGTAGCCACCAGTTCGACACGGCCGACGTAACCGGCGCGCCGTGGATCGAGATCGATTTCCCCGGCGACGTCGAACGCGCCGCCAATGAAGTCCTGCCCCAACTTCTGCCCATCGTGGGATTCGCACAATGAACGCCATCGACCCGAACCTGCTCGCCACCTCCCGCGCCGCCCGTCTGCGCCAGATGCTGGTGTCCAACCAGCTCGAATTCATCATGGAAGCCCACAACGGGCTGTCCGCGCGCATCGTGCGCGAGGCCGGCTTCAAGGGCATCTGGGCCTCCGGGCTGGCCATTTCGGCCCAGTTCGGCGTGCGTGACAACAACGAGGCCAGCTGGACTCAGGTGGTGGACAACCTCGAGTTCATGGCCGATGCCAGCGACCTGCCGATCCTGCTCGACGGCGACACCGGCTACGGCAACTTCAACAATGTGCGCCGTCTGGTGCGCAAGCTCGAGCAGCGCGGCATTGCCGGCGTCTGCATCGAGGACAAGCAGTTCCCGAAGACCAACAGCTTCATCGACGGCGAGCGCCAGCCGCTGGCGGAAATCGACGAATTCTGCGGCAAGATCAAGGCCGGCAAGGACTCGCAGACCGACGACAATTTCTCGATCGTCGCCCGCGTGGAAGCCCTGATCGCCGGCTGGGGCATGGAAGAAGCCCTGCGCCGCGCCGAGGCCTACCGTCAGGCCGGCGCCGACGCCATCCTGATCCACAGCAAGCTGTCCAAGCCGGACGAGATCCTGACCTTCGCGCGCGAATGGGCRGGCCGGGGTCCGCTGGTCATCGTGCCGACGAAGTACTACAGCACGCCGACCGAGGCCTTCCGCAAGGCGGGCATCAGCCTCGTGATCTGGGCCAACCACCTGGTGCGCGTAGCGGCCTCGTCAATGCAGGCCGTGGCCCGCGAAATCCACGACAGCGAAACGCTGGTGAACGTGGAAGACCGCATYGCCTCCGTCAACGAGATCTTCCGCCTGCAGGACGCCGACGAGTACTCGGCCGCCGAGAAGATCTACCTGTCCGGCGCGCAGGTGCCGGGCGCCGCCGTGGTGCTGGCGGCTGGCCGTGGCAAGGGCCTGGAGGCGCTGACCGAAGACAAGCCCAAGATCATGCTGCCGGTGGCCGGCAAGCCGCTGCTGCGCTGGCTGGTCGATGGCTTCAAGAAGCAAGGCATCAACGACATCACCGTGGTGGGCGGCTACCAGGCGCAGGCCATCGACACGGCCGGCATCAAGCTGGCGGTCAACGAGCGCCACGCCCAGACCGGCGAACTGGCCTCGCTGGCCTGCGCGGCCGATGCCATGCAGACCGACACCGTGATCGCCTACGGCGACCTGCTGTTCCGCAGCTACATCCTGCGCGACCTGCTCGAATCCGACGCCCCGTTCAGCGTGGTGGTGGATTCCTCGCAGACCGCACCGTCGAACCAGAGCGTGCGCGACTTCGCCTGGTGCTCGGGCGGCGACGACCGCGACCTGTTCGGCCAGACCATCACCCTGAAGAAGGTCTCGGACACCCTGCCCGCCGCCGGCGAAGCCCAGCCCAATGGCCGCTGGATCGGCCTGTTCAGCGTGCGTGGCGAAGGCCGCGCCAAGCTGCAGGCGCTGCTGGCCAAGCTGCGCGAGCGGCCTGACTTCGACCAGCTCGACCTGCCCGACCTGCTCAACGCGCTGGTCGAAGCCGGCGAGAAGGTCGAGGTCAAGTACGTGCACGGCCACTGGCGCGGTGTGAACGATCTGGACGATTTCCGCCGTGCCGGYGACTTCGCCCATACGCAGACGCCSTACGCACTCGGCAACGCCGACGGCGAGGCSGCCCGATGATCGAGGCGGTCCAGTTCGTGGAAGCCGCGCGCGCGCGCGGCTTCCAATGGTATGCAGGCGTGCCCTGCTCGTACCTGACGCCGTTCATCAACTACGTGGTGCAGGACAACTCGCTGCATTACGTGTCGGCGGCCAATGAGGGCGATGCCGTGGCCTTTATCGCCGGCGTGACGCAAGGCGCGCAAAACGGCGTGCGCGGCGTGACGATGATGCAGAACTCGGGCCTCGGCAATGCCGTCAGCCCGCTGACCTCGCTGACGTGGACGTTCCGCCTGCCGCAGTTGCTGATCGTGACGTGGCGCGGCCAGCCCGGCGTGCATGACGAGCCCCAGCACGCGCTGATGGGCCCGGTCACGCCGGCCATGCTGGAAACCATGGAAATTCCATGGGAGCTGTTCCCGACCGAGCCAGCCGATGTCGGCCCCGCGCTGGACCGCGCCGTGGCCCATATGGACGCCACCGGCCGGCCCTACGCGCTGGTCATGCAGAAAGGCAGCGTGGCGCCCTATCCGCTGACGGCCCAGACGCCGCCGCAGGCACGGCCCAAGGCCACGCCGCAGGTGTCGCGCCGCAACGTGCCGGCCGCCGAACTGCCGAGCCGCCGCGACGCACTGGCCCGCGTGATCGCCCATACGCCGGTCGACGGCACCGTGGTGCTGGCCTCCACCGGCTTTTGCGGTCGTGAGCTTTATGCGCTCGATGATCGGCCGAACCAGCTCTATATGGTCGGCTCGATGGGCTGCCTCACGCCGTTCGCGCTCGGCCTCGCGCTGGCGCGCCCGGACCTGCGCGTGGTGGCCATCGATGGCGACGGCGCCGCGCTGATGCGCATGGGCGTGTTCGCCACGCTGGGCGCCTACGGCCCGGCCAACCTCACGCATGTGCTGCTGGACAACAACGCGCACGACTCCACGGGCGGCCAGTCGACGGTGTCGCACAACGTGTCGTTCGCCTCGGTGGCGGCTGCATGCGGCTACGCGTCGGCAGCCGAGGGCGATCACCTCGACCTGCTCGACCAGGTCCTGCAAGGCGCCGCCACGGCCAAGGCCGGCCCGACCTTCGTCTGCCTGCAAACCCGCGCCGGCACGCCGGACGGCCTGCCGCGCCCGACCGTGACGCCGGTGGAAGTCAAGACCCGCCTCGGCCGCCAGATCGGCGCCGATCAAGGCACAAGCCAAGGCACCGACCATGCTGCTGCTTAACCCGGGCCCCGTCACGCTCTCCGAGCGTGTGCGCCAGAGCCTGCTGCAAACCGACCTGTGCCACCGCGAAAGCGAGTTCTTCGACCTTCAGGACGAAGCCCGCGCGCGGCTGCTGAAGATCTACGCGCTCGACGCCGCCGCATGGTCCACCGTGCTGATGACGGGCTCGGGCACCGCCGCGCTGGAAAGCATGATCGCCGGCCTCGTCCCCGAGCAGGGCAAGCTGCTGATCGTGCAGAACGGCGTCTATGGCGAGCGCATCGCGCAGATCGCCRCGCAGTACCGCATCGCGCACACGCTGGTGAAGCACGACTGGATGGACGCGCCCGACCTCGACCGTATCGCCGCCGCCCTCAAGGCTGACAAGGCGATCACGCACGTGGCGGTGATCCATCACGAGACCACCACCGGGCGGCTCAACGACATCGCCGCCGTGGACCGGCTCTGCCAGGAACACGGCGTGCGCCTGCTGGTGGATGCGGTGAGCAGCTTCGGCGCGGAGGCCATCGATTTCGGCGGCAGCATCGACGCCGTGTCCGCCACGGCCAACAAGTGCCTGCACGGCGTGCCCGGCGCGGCCTTCGTCATCGCCCGGCGCAGCGCGCTGGCGCAGGCGGCCAGCCGCACCTACTACCTGGACATCGGCCGTCTGGCCAAGCTCCAGGACCAGCGCAACACGCCGTTCACGCCGTCCGTGCACGCGTACTACGCGCTGGTGGAAGCGCTGCGCGAGCACGAGGAAGAAGGCGGTTGGCAGGCACGGCATCAGCGCTACGCCGCACTGGCCGAACAGGCCCGCGCAGGGCTGGCGGCACTCGGCATCGAACCGCTGTGGCCCGCCACCCAGTCGTCCGTGGTGCTGCGCGCGTACAAACTGCCGCAAGGCGTGACGTACGAGCAACTTCACGACGGCCTGAAGGCGCGCGGCTTCGTGATCTACGCCGGCCAGGGCGGCCTGTCCGCGCAACTGTTCCGCATCTCCACCATGGGCGCGATCACCCCGGCCGACATCGACCGGCTGGTGGACGGCTTCAAGGCGCTGACGCAGCGYTAGTCGGCTAGTCGGTCGGCWAGTCGGTCGGCTAATCGATCAKAGGGAATCCGGCAGCGGGGTAAAGCAGACGGCCCAGTCGTCGGCTTCCTGCTCGCCGATTCCCTCGTCCATCAAACCCTGTTTCCAGCGGCCCTGCACCGTCCCGGCGATCTCGTCGAGGATGTCCTCCGCCTGCGCGCGCGTCAGGCCAAAGACCGCGGATTCGCTCAGGATGTTCTGCCGGGTGGCGACGAAACCCTCCTCGCCAATGGCCAGCGCGTGCTCCCTGCGCCGGGTAGCGTGCTGGCGCGGCACCAGGTCGTAGGCCGGCGAGAGCGTGTACAGCCCCGGCGCATCGCCGGCAAGAAAGCCGTGGTTGCGCTCGTGGTCGTCCGTGTTGGAGATACAGCAGTTGAAGGCCATCCGCCGGAATAGCTCCACGCGGTCCGCGGCGAGCGTCTCACTGAAGCGGGCCATTTCGCGCGACAGCCGTGCGTAGCTGCCTGTGAACGCGTAGGCCTGCCCATCGACATTGGCGTGGAACACGGTCTGGGCGCTCAGGAACGCGTCGCGCCGCCAGCCGGTGCCATCGGCACTGCGCGCCCGATCAAAACGCTCCACCAGCAGGAGATCGTCCTCCACCACGCGGGTGTTGACGGAACGGATGCCACAGGCTTGCGCCAGCCCCAGCATGGCCCGCTCCACGCGGGCAATCGGCGCGCCATGGTCTTCCTGCGTCGGGTACTTCGCGATCCACTGCTTGCCCTCATGCCCGATTGTCATCTTCGGGCGTGCGCCGCCCAGATTGGTGTTCGGGCGCACCAGCCCAACCAGCGCCGGATCGACATGCCGGCGCTCCTGCAAGCCCCGGAGCACCCCGCGCGTCAGCGGCAGGATGTCGTAGCCGGGCAGCGAATAGGTCTTAGGCGGGATCTCCCGCGAGGTGCTGAAACCCAGATTGCCGATCGAGTCGCCCTCGCCGCGCAGCAGATAGCCCGTCAGGTCGGCCGGCGGGCCGAAGAGCCGGTCGATGACATAGCGGCCCCAGTCGTCAGGCATCGCATCGCGCATCGGGCCGAAGACACCTTCCAGCGCCGTGGTTTCGTAGACGCGGTCCACCAGCCGCAGTTGCACCGGGTCCAGTGCGAGCGCGTCCGGGTTGGTCAGATAGGAGCGGCCGTAGACGAACTCGCCACGATACCGCGGCGTGCCGCCGCCGGGCAGTTTCGTGTGGCGGAAGCGGCCGGCCAGCGTGGGCTCGGTGTCACCCGGCAGCCAGGCCCAGACCCAGATTTCAGAAGTCATTGTCGAGTGCCCTTCGAATGCGCACGCGGCGCTCGCCGGGCTGGTATTCGAGTGCGGCGCCTTCCTGGTCGAACGCGGCGTCGGCCACGACGTCCAGTTCGCGGTCGAGGCCCATGACCCAGAGGGCGCGGGCGAAGGCGCCGATGGCGGTGTCGGGGCTGCCGCGCTCGATGGCCTCGATGGTCGAGCGGGACAGGCCGGCGCGCTGCGCCAGATCGACCTGGCGCAGCTTGCGATGCTGCCGGGCGTCCCGGATACGGGAGCCGAGCGCGGCGAGGCGCAATCCGACTTCAGGGGGCAGTGGCGAGGCGATCGGGCGTGTCATAACAAGCATTATTGGCGTTACTGCTTGTTATAGCAAGCACAGACACRCATGTGCCTCTGTCATCACAACTCCGACTCCACCGGCAGCAGGCGCATGAAGCCTTGGCCGATACGRTTCCAGGTGCTCATGTCCGGCTCGCTGGTGTAGGTGCGCAGCACGCCGTCCTCCCGGGTGATCCAGGCCAGTTGGAGGTTGCCGGTCTGGGGGTCGGGCAGCAGCACGACCTGGTAGGCGGCGTCGAGCAAGGCATCGTCGAGCCGCTTGCCAAGCATGTCGCACAGCGGCGCGCTGTCCACGACGATGCCCATCTCGGTGTTGAGCCGCGCCGAGCGCGGGTCCAGGTTGAGGGAGCCGATGAACAGCAGGCGCCGGTCGACCATATAGGTCTTGGCGTGCAGGCTGGCCCGGCTGCTGCCGCCCATGCCGTGCCCCTTTTTCTCCTTCGCCATTTCCGCGTAGGCGCTGGGCTTGAGTTCATAGAGCAACACRCCAGCCCGGAGCAGCGCCTCGCGGCGCGGGGCGTAGCCGGCGTGCACCGCCGAGACATCGGTGGCGCCGAACGAATTCGTGAGGATGTGGACCTGCACGCCGCGCTGTTGCAGCCCGGTCAGCCACGCCATGCCGGCATCGCCGGGCACGAAGTACGGGGAGACCAGCGTGAGGTCGTGCTGCGCGCTGCCCAGCACCTTGGTGAGCGCMGGAATCGCGTGGGTCGAATCGTCCTCGGGCGGCAGCGTGACCTTGGCGGCGCGGTCGGCGATGACCGTGGCGCGGCCCCAGTAGGCCGGCAGYGCCTCCTGCTGGATGGCGCGGATCACGCCGGACTCCAGCACGGTCTTGCCGTACGGCGTGGCGCGCAGCTTGACCTTGCGGTCGTCCAGGTACTGGCGCACGCGCTGCTGGAAGGCCACGGTCTCGGCGTCCGACTGGGGCKTCGCCAGGGTGGCGAGCGGATAGGTGGCCTCGGCATTCCAGTAATCGTCGAACACGGCCGAGACCTGCGGCACCACCGGGCCGGCCGCCAGCAGGTCCAGATCGCTGAAATCGACATCGSWCTTGGCCGCGAAGTAGGCATCGCCGATATTGCGGCCGCCCACCACGGTGAGCTGGTTGTCCGCCGTCATCGACTTGTTGTGCATGCGCCGGTCCACGCGGCGGAAATCAGTAGCGAACTCGAACATCCGCACGCCCCGGTTGGCAAACGGATTAAACAGGCGCACTTCGACGTTGGGATGGGCGTCCAGCGCGGCCAGCGCCTGGTCCTGGCCATCCGTGTGGAGGTCATCCAGCAGCAGCCGCACGCGCACGCCACGGTCGGCGGCAGCCATAACCTCGGCGAGCAGGGTCAGGCCGGTGTCGTCGGCATCGAAGATGTAGTACTGGAGGTCCAGGCTGCGCTGGGCGGTGCGGGCCAGCGCGAGGCGCACGGCGAAGGCATCGGCGCCGGCGGTGAGCGGATAGAACACCGATTCCCCGTGATGCTGCGCCAGGCGCGGCGCCAGTGCCCGGCCGAGTGCGGTATCGGCGGTATCGGCGGAATCGGCCAAGGCCAGGGCCTGTGTCGGTGGCTGGGCCGGATGCGGCGGCAGGTTGGCGCAGCCCGCCCCCAGCATCGACATCACGATCACTCCTGCCGCCATCAGCCAGTTTGCAACGCGCATCGGACCGCTCCTGGATTGTTCCACCCGCAACAATTGAGTGGGTCGAAATCGACGTTTGCGATCTTACCGCGCGCTGCTAAGCTTGCGTTACTTGCAGTTTGCAAGCTTTATAACCGTGACGGATATGCTTATGCCCACCCTGTTCGATCCCCTGCAAATTGGTGACCTGGCGCTGCCGAACCGCATCGTCATGGCGCCGCTGACCCGGCTGCGCGCCGCCGAGCCCGTGCATGTCCCCAACGCGGTCATGGCCGAGTACTACGCCCAGCGCGCCTCCGCCGGCCTGCTGATTTCCGAGGGCGTGCCCATCTCCGAAGACGGCGTGGGCTACCAGAACGTGCCGGGCCTGTGGTCCGGCGAGCAGGTAGCAGGCTGGAAACAAGTGACGGATGCCGTACACGCCGCCGGYGGCCGCATCGTGGCCCAGCTGTGGCACGTGGGCCGGATTTCCGACCCGAGCCTGCTCAATGGCCGCCAGCCTGTGGCGCCGAGYCCGATCGCGGCCGGGGGCAATGTGAGCCTGCTGCGTCCGCAGCGTCCCTTCGTAGTGCCGCGTGAACTCACGCGTGACGAGATCCGCACCGTGGTGGCCGACTTCGGCCGCGCCGCCGCCAACGCCAAGGCGGCCGGTTTCGATGGCGTGACCATCCACGCCGCCAACGGCTACCTGCTCGACCAGTTCCTGCAGGACGGCAGCAATGTGCGGACGGATGAATACGGCGGATCGATCGAGAACCGCGCGCGCATCCTGCTGGAAGTGGCGGATGCCGTGACGGCCGTGTGGGACGCCAAGCGCGTGGGGGTGCATCTGGCGCCGCGTTCGCCCAGTCATTCGATGGCCGAAAGCCAGCCGGCCGAGACCTTCGGCCATGTGGCGCGGGCGCTGGGCCAGCGCGGCCTGGGCTTCCTGTTCGTGCGCGAGACGCCGGGCGAAGGCGCCCTGCTGCCGCTGCTGAAGCGCGAATTCGGTGGCGCGATCATCGCCAACGATGGCTTCGACCAGGCCGCCGCGACGGCTGTGCTGGCGACGGGCGATGCCGACGCCGTGGCGTTCGGCCGCGCGTACATCGCCAATCCGGATCTGGTGGAACGGCTGCGGCTGGGCGCCGACCTGAACGCGGTCGACCCGGCCACGATGTACGGCACGGGCGGCGTCGAGACGCGCGGGTATACGGACTACCCGACGCTGGAAACCGCGTCGGCGTCGTAATGGCGTAGGTCGGCTGGGACGGGGTTCAGATCTTCTGGATCGGAATCACCGTCCGGCCGCCGCACTCGCGCAGCAGGTCGCGCAGGTCGCGGATGACCGGGAACACCTCGTGGTTCCAGTCCGCGCCCTGCTTGTCGTGGGCGGCCTGTTCCATCTCCACGATCTCGCGGTCTTCCTTGAAGATCCGTTCGGTGAACCAGACCAGCAGCGGCCACGCCAGGTCCAGCGCGAACGGCAGCCCCGGGCGACGAATCGACAGCATGCCGAAGGTCCGGTTGGTGCGCTGCGCCGCGTCCAGCGGCACGTAGGCAATCCACAGGTCCATCACCAGCGTCCCGCTGCCCGAGCGAATCTGCAGTGTCTGATAGGGATAGACGGTACGTACCGTCATCACATCCTTGCTGTTCTCCCCGCCGTCCTTGCTGAACACCAGCGCCTCGCCCACGGGCTGCTTGCCGCCCTCGCGGGTGAAGGTGTAATCGACCTCGACGAAGCCCTCRCCGCGCCTGCGCCCGRCCGAGCGCGCGCGCATCATGCCCATCTGGCGCCGATGCAGGAACTGATGGTTCATGTCCATCAGGTTTTCATGCATGAACGAGTAGTGGCACTTCACCGCGCGGCCCAGGCGGCGGGTCTTGTACTGCTTGTCCGCCACGGAGGCGAAGGCCGGCAGCGGCTTGCTGTCCGCCAGCGCGGGGTCCCCGGGGAAGACGAAGATCAGGCCAGCCACTTCCTTGCAGGGGTAGGCGCGCACGCCGTTGGGCAGGCGTTCCTTGCCGAGGTAGGGCACGTCGATGCAGCGGCCAGTGCARTCGTAGGTCCAGCCGTGGTAGCAGCAGCGGATCGATTCGCCATCGACCACGCCCGCGTGCAGCGGCACCTGTCGATGGGCGCAGCGGTCTTCGAGCGCGAACACGTTGCCGCTCTCGGTGCGCACCAGCACGATCGGGTCGCCCGCGAAGCGCACGCCGTGCGCCTTGCCGCGCTTCACTTCCTTGGACCAGGCTAGCGGATACCAGTAGTCGGGGTGGATCGGCACGCGCCGCAGGTCCCGCACGCCGACGTCACCGGCCAGTGGCTGCGGCGCCGCCATGGCGGCTGGCGGCGGCTCCGCCTGCACGGCTGRATCGATGGTWCGGCGGTCAAGCGCGGACTCGGCATACATGCGTGGCGTCTCCGTGGAGCCAGGACTGGCAGGGAAGCGATCGAGTCTACCCCATTGCGCCCCCCCGGTATGTCGGCATTTCTCCGACGTTACCCCACCCCGGCACGCCCCGCGCCACGTGTTGCGGAGCGGCGACAGCCCCGGCCTGCCCGATGGGTGGGAATCTCCTGCCTGCGGGTAGCCACCGGGCCAGAAATGGTCGAAATCTATGTATCCTTGGAGGATCTGAAGCCAGCCAACACGATGCCGCGCCCCGCATCCCCACCCTCCCCGCCCCCGCCGCCTTCGCAGCCTTCGGGGCCCTCGCCAGCCGCCTCGCCCAACGATGTGGATAGCGAACGCCTGCGCACGCTGGTGGAGGCCGTCACGGACTACGCCATCTTCACGCTGGACGCCGAGGGCCACGTCACCAGCTGGAACACCGGCGCGCAACGGATCAAGGGCTATGCGCGCGACGAGATCGTCGGCCAGCATTTCTCCCGCTTCTATACCGACGAGGCGCGCGCGCGTAACTGGCCGGGCATGGAGCTGGAGACCGCCGCGCGCATCGGCCGCTTCGAGGACGAAGGCTGGCGCGTGCGCAAGGACGGCACCCGCTTCTGGGCCAACGTGGTCATCACGGCGCTGCGCGACCCCAAGGGCCACCTGCTCGGCTTCGGCAAGGTCACGCGCGACATGACCGAGCAGCGCCTCGCCGCCGAGGCCCTGCGCCAGAGCGAGGAAACCTTCCGGATGCTGGTGGAGAGCGTCAAGGACTACGCCATCTTCATGCTCGACCCGCACGGCCGRGTGATGAGCTGGAACGCCGGCGCCTCCTATATCAAGGGCTACCGCCGCGACGAGATCGTCGGCAAGCACTTCTCGGTCTTCTATCCCGCCGAGGACCTGGCGGCGGACAAGCCCGGCCGCGAGCTGGCCATCGCCCGCGCCACGGGCCGCGTGGAGGACGAGGGCTGGCGCGTGCGCAAGGATGGCTCGCTGTTCTGGGCCAACGTGACCATCACGGCGGTCTATGACGAGCGCCAGAACCTGCGCGGCTTCGCCAAGGTCACGCGCGACATGAGCGAGCGCAAGCGGCTGGTCGAACTTGAACAATCGGAGCGCCGCATGAACGAGTTCCTGGCCACGCTCTCGCACGAGTTGCGCAACCCGCTCGCGCCGATCCGCAACGCACTGACCGTGATGCGGCTGCGCCCGCAGGAGCCCGCCGTCACCGAAAAGAGCCTGAGCCTGATCGACCGGCAGATGACCCACCTCACCCGGCTGGTGGACGATCTGCTCGACGTGGGCCGCATCGCCGCCGGCAAGATCGAGCTGCGGCGGGAGCCGATGCAGGCGCGCGAGATCATCGCGCTCGGCATCGAGGCCGCCGAGCCGACGCTGGCCGCCAAGTCCCAGCCGGTGGGCGTAACCGCCGCCACCGAGGACATCCCGCTGTTCGCGGACCGCACGCGGCTGGTGCAGGTGATCCAGAACCTGCTGCTCAATGCCTCCAAGTTCTCGCCACCGGGCGCGTCGATCTCGATTACGTCGATGGTGCGCCACCGCACGCTGGTGATCCAGATCATCGACCATGGCCGGGGCATCGCGCGCGAGTCGCTCGACACGATCTTCAACCTGTTCGTGCAGGAAGACCGCCCCGGCAGCACCGCGCAGGGCGGGCTGGGCATCGGCCTGTCCCTGTGCCGCTCGCTGGTGGAGATGCACGGCGGCTCGGTCTCGGCCACGAGCGAGGGGCCCGGGCTGGGCGCCACCTTCACGGTGCAGCTTCCGCTGGCCGCGGCGTTCAATCCGGCCGGCGAGAACGCCGATGCCGCCGCCGGCACGCCCCGGCCGCTGCGCGTGCTGCTGGTGGAYGACAACCGCGACGCCGCCGACAGCATGGCRATCCTGCTCGAGATGTCCGGCCACGCCGTGACGATTGCCTACGATGGCATGGAAGCCGTGCACGTGGCGGCGCGCATGCGGCCGGACGTGGCGCTGGTCGACCTGGCCATGCCGGGCATGGACGGCTTCGCGGTGGTCCACGCGCTGCGCCAGATGCCCGCGCTGGCCAACACGCGCTATATCGCGATGACCGGCTTCGGGCAGGCCTCGGACCGCCAGCAGACCCAGGAGGCCGGCTTCCACCGGCATCTGGTCAAGCCGGTGGAGCTGGAAGCGCTGCTCCAGGCCATCGACGCCGGCTAGCATCGCCGGCCTCATCCCCCTACTTCACGCGCGGCGCCGGCAGACCCTCGTCCGCCTGCGGGAGGCCGCCGGACCGGCGCAGCCGCACCGCGCTGGCCACGGCCCCGGCCACGGTTTCCACCTCGCGCTGCACGTCCCCATCGACATCGAGTTCGCGGTGCGACGTCGCGTAGGGCTTGTAATAGCCGATGAAACGGTCGAGCCGGGCCTTCTGCCCCGCATCGACCAGCCCCATCCAGTCGASCCAGTCAGACAGCGCGCGCCGCACGCCTTCGATGCCGGCCACGTCGCCATGCACCGCGAGGCCGTAGACCCGGCCCGCGAGGTGCTTCGGGTAGTCCCAGCCCTTCAGTTCCAGTGCCTTGGCCTCGGGCACGGTCTTGCCGTGTGTGCTACTCGGGTCCGGGTTACCGCCATCGGCGCAGACCAGCCGGTCCATCATCAGCTTGAGCGGGCTGGTCACCTGATACCAGTACACCGGCGTGATGATCATCACGCCGTGCGCGGCGGCCCAGCGCGGGTAGAGGTCGTTCATCCAGTCGTTGACCTGCCCGAGCGCGTGGTTCGGATAGCAGCTGCACGGCCAGTGGCATAGCGGCATGGCGGTGGAGACGCAGCCCTTGCAGGGGTGGATCTGGCGGTCCGGGTCCGAGGTCAGCACGCTGAGGTCGAGCACATCGACGGTCATGCCATCGTGTTCGAGCCGCGCCCGGGCCAGTTCGGCGAGCCGCCATGACTTCGACATCTCGCCCGGGCAGGTGAAGTCGTTGCGCGCGGCAGCCACCACCAGCAGCACGCGGGGCGGCGTGGCGGGGTCTGACTGCCGTTGCTGCGCTGCCGCGATGGCGTCCCGGGCGGCGAGCCATTCCACGGAGACGTCGTAGCCGGGGTCCGCCGCGCCCGGGCCGGCCTTGGCGGTCAGCGGCGCCTTGCGGCTGTCGGCGTAGGCGGCCCAGGCGATGGCTTCGAGCCGGTCGATCGCGGCCTCTTCGGCGCGGAACGCCGGGTCGTAGAAGCGCGCCCGGAAGCGCTCGCGAAACGCCTCGCGCGGCATTTTTTCGGTGACCTGCCCCTTGCGCACGTCGTGGGCGGCGTCTTTGTCCATGGCGTTCCCCCTCTGTGGTGACGCATAGGTCTCTGCAAGATAGGCGCCACCCCGCAGCGCCCGCCAGTGGGGCGGCTTGGCAAGTCTTACAAGGGGATGCGTGGAGAACGATGCAGGTTTTGCGCGCGGCGTCGCCCGTGGATACGCCGTCCCTCTCCCCCGCCCCTCTCCCGGAGGGAGAGGGGAGAAAACCAGGGGCCCATCAAAGCCTGTCGGTGTGCTCCCCTCGCCCGCTTGCGGGAGAGGGGAAAAAACCAGGGGCCCATCAAAGCCTGYCGGTGTGCTCCCCTCGCCCGCTTGCGGGAGAGGGGARAAAACCAGGGGCCCATCAAAGCCTGYCGGTGTGCTCCCCTCGCCCGCTTGCGGGAGAGGGGCCGGGGGAGAGGGCCGGCGGTTCCAGCCGCGCTGGCACAAAACCTGCCCCTCCACGCCATCACTCGACAAGGCATCGACATGAAAGAAAGTCCTGAAATCCGGGACACGGCGCATTTCCTTGCGCGGCATGGTCTCAGGCTGGCCACGGCGGAGTCGTGCACGGCCGGGCTGATCGCGTCGCGCATTGCCGAGGTGCCCGGCTGCGGCGACGTGCTGCGCTGCGCCGTGGTGGCCTATGCGCCCGACATCAAGACCTCGGTGCTGGGCGTGCCCGAGGAAGTCATCCGTCGCCACGGGCTGACCAGCGAGGCCGTCTCGCTGGCCATGGCGCACGGCGTGCTGCGTCTGGCCGATGCCAATCTGGCGATTGCCAACACGGGCGTGGCCGACGGCAACGCGCCCGACGACACCCCGGCTGGCACGCAGTGCTTCGCGTGGGTGCTGCGGATGCCGGGCCGCACTGCCCCGCTGGCCGTGTTCACGGAGACGCGGCGCTTCGACGGCGACCGCAACACCGTGCGCTTCGCTGCCGCCGACTACGCGCTGCTGCGCATCCCGCACTACTACGAACTGGCGCGCGGCGGCACCGGCCAGACCCGCCCGTCGCCCACCCCATAGATGCGGTCCCCCGGCGCGCGCCGGATCGTGGCATGGCCCGTGAAGGCGCCGAARGCCGGCAGGATCGCGCCATGCTCCCCCAGTACGAAGCACGGCAGCCGCAGCGCGTCGGCACCGCTGCCGCGCAGCACCACGGCCGGATGGAGGTGGCCCGCGAGCACATAGCCGTCCGGGGAAGCGCCCGGCATATGGCACAGCGCGAACGGGCCGGCCCGCAGCGGTTCCGTGACCACGGTCATGCCGAGTTCCGGCGGCGGGTCGCCGGCGTGGGTGTCGTGGTTGCCGCGCACCAGCGTGCAGCGCACGCGGGCCGGCAGCGCCCGGCGCCAGTCGTGCAGCGCGACGATGACCGCCGCCGTGCGCGCGGCGCGGGCGTGCAGGAAATCGCCCAGAAACACCAGCTCCCGCGCCGGATAGCGCACGGCCAGCGCGTGCAGCCGGGCGAGGTTCTCGGCCGTGGTGCCGGGCGGCACCGGCTGCCCCAGCGCCCGGAACGCGGCGGCCTTGCCGATGTGGACGTCCGCCACCAGCAGCATCGCCGCGCCGGGCCACCAGATGGCGTGCTCGGGCAGCAGCCACAGCGTCTCCCCGGCCACTTCCACGGCCTGGGCGCCGAAGGCATGCAACGTGGCGGCGTCTGGCTGGCTCATAGCAGCGGGAGCGGTTTCGATGGCTTGCGCGGGCGCCCCGAGCGACGTGCGCGACCGCTGGCCCCGCTTCTTCCACCACTGCGGCCACCTGACTTGACGTGATCGGCCATGCCGAAGCGCGCCACCTCGGCCACCTGCGCGGCATCGGCATCAGCATCGACGGTATCCCCCACCGGCCCCGCCGCCGCCTCCAGTTCGGCCAGCATGCGGGCGATGCGGTCGGCCAGCTTCTCGGTACTGAGCTTCTCGCGCAGGAATTCCACCACCAGCGGAAAGGCCAGCGGCGAGGGGCGCTTCAGCGCGTGCAGGTCCAGCCGCAGCGCGGCCAGCCGGGCCAGCGTGTCAGCCAGCCGGTGGGCGTCCAACTCCTGCATCAGCACCTCCCGCTCGGCCTGCCCGAGCAGCAGGTTGGCCGGGTCGTGCTTGCGGAAGACCTCGTAGAACAGGCTCGATGACGCCTGCAACTGGCGCGCGCTCTTGTGGGCGCCGGGGTAGCCCTGGAAGATCAGCCCGGCCACGCGGGCGATCTCGCGGAAGCGCCGCAGCGACAGCTCCCCCGCGTTCAGGCTGCCGAGCACGTCGGCGGCCAGGTCGCGCTGGCGTTCCTCGGCCAGCACCAGCGGCAGCCAGTGCGCCCAGTCGAGCGGCGCCGAGGCCAGCAGTTCCAGCCCGTAGTCGTTCACGGCCACCGAGAAGGTCGCCGGCACCTGCTGCCCRAGCCGCCACGCCAGCAGGCTGCCCAGCCCCARATGCACCGAGCGGCCCGCRAACGGATAGAGGAACAGATGCCAGCCTTCGCGCGAATGGAGGGTCTCGGCCAGCAGCGTGCCGCGCGTGGGCAGCGCCGACCAGCGCGCCTGCAGGTCTACCAGCGGCTGGATCAGCGGCAGTTCGGGCGTGCTGGCCGGGTCGAGGTGGCCAAGCTGGGCGGCTTCGAGCGTATCGACCACGGCCTCGGCCAGTTCGGTGGAAAGCGGCATCTTGCCGCCGTTCCAGCGCGGCACCGAGGGCCGCTTGCCGGCCGCGCGGCGCACGTAGGCGGTCATCTCCTGCACGCGCACCAGTTCCAGCAGCCGGCCGCCGAACAGGAAGCAGTCACCGGGCGCCAGCCGCGCGATAAAGCCCTCCTCCACCGTGCCCAGCGAGGCCCCGCCGCTGCCCGCACGCGTCCAGAATCGCACCTGCATCGTGGCATCGCTGACGATGGTGCCCACGCTCATGCGGTGCCGGCGCGCCAGCCGGGCATCGGGCACGCGCCAGACGCCGGCCTCGTCGGGCATCGCCCGGCGATAGTCSGGATAGGCGGACAGCGTGCTCCCGCCCTGCCGCACGAAGTCGAGGCACCACTGCCATTCTTCGTCGCTCAGCGCGCGATAGGCCCAGGTGGTGCGCACCTCGGCCAGCAGGTCATCGGCGCGGAAGCCGCCACCGAGCGCCACCGTCACCAGATGCTGGACCAGCACGTCGAGCGGCTTGTCCGGGGACTCGCGCGCCTCGATACGGCCAGCGCGCACCGCGTTGCGCGCTGCCACGGCTTCCACCAGTTCCAGGCTGTGCGTGGGCACCACGGTCACGCGCGACGCCCGCCCCGGCGCATGGCCAGACCGTCCGGCGCGCTGCAACAGCCGCGCCACGCCTTTGGGCGAGCCGATCTGGAGCACGCGCTCCACGGGCAGGAAGTCCACGCCCAGATCCAGGCTCGACGTGCACACCACGGCGCGCAGCGCGCCGTTCTTGAGATGCACCTCCACCCAGTCCCGCACGGCGCGGTCCAGCGAGCCGTGGTGCAGCGCGATCTGGCCGGCCCACTCGGGSCGYGCATCGAGCAGGGCCTGATACCAGASTTCGGCCTGCGAGCGCGTGTTGAGGAASACCAGCGCGGTGCTGGTGGATTCCAGTTCGCGCACCACGTGCGGCAGCATCGACAGGCCGAGATGCCCCGCCCACGGAAAGCGCCCGGCGGCGTCCGGCAGCAGCGTGTCGATGACCAGCGTCTTCGGCGTGTGGCCGTGCACCAGCACCCGGCGATCGTCCGGCAGGCCGGCCAGCAGCACGTCGCTGGCATGGTCGAGGTTGCCGAGCGTGGCCGACAGTCCCCAGACCATCAGCCCGGGCTGCCATTGCCGCAGCCGCGCCAGCGCCAGTTGCACCTGCACGCCGCGCTTGGAGCCGATCAACTCATGCCATTCATCGACCACGACCAGACGCACGCGGCCCAGCGCCTCGCGTGCGTCGGCGCGGGTCAGCAGCAGGGAGAGGCTCTCTGGCGTGGTTACCAGCGCCGTGGGCAGGCGGCGCGCCTGCGCGGCGCGTTCGCTGCTGCCGGTGTCGCCGGTGCGCAGCCCCGCGGTCCAGTCGAGGCCGAGTTCGGCCAGCGGGGCTTGCAAGGCGCGCGTGGTGTCGGCGGCCAGCGCGCGCATCGGCGTCAGCCACAGCACGGTGAGCGGCGGCGGCGTGGCGCCGGCCCGGGCCGGCGGTTCGGCGAAGGCCAGCAGCGCGCCGAGCCACGCGGCGTAGGTCTTGCCGGTGCCGGTGGTGGCGTGGAGCAGCCCGCTTTGGCCGTGGGCGATGGCGTCCCACACGTCGCGCTGGAAATCGAACGGCTGCCAGTGGCGGGCCGCGAACAGCGCCGGCAGCGTCTCAGCCACTGGCGGGGCGCGGACGAACGGTGCGGCCTCGCTCATGCGGCATCCTCGGCCGGCACCGCGCGCGCGGCGCCCGGCAGCATCGCCTCCAGCGTGGCCAGCGTGTCGGCCTCCTCGATCGGCTTGTCCGTGCGCCAGCGCAGCATGCGCGGAAACCGTACGGCGATGCCGCTCTTGTGCCGCCCGCTGCGGGAAATCCCCTCGAAGCCGAGTTCGAAGACCAGTGTCGGCGTGACGCTGCGCACCGGGCCGAAGGACTCCACGGTGGTCTTGCGCACGATGGCGTCCACCGCGCGCATCTCGGCATCGGTCAGCCCYGAGTACGCCTTGGCGAACGGCACCAGCGCGCGCTCCGGCGTGCCCGGCGGGGCGTTCCAGACCGCGAAGGTGAAGTCGGTATAGAGGCTGGCGCGCCGGCCGTGGCCGCGCTGGGCATAGATCAGCACGGCATCCACGGTGTAGGGATCGATCTTCCACTTCCACCAGACGCCCACGTCCTTGGTCCGCCCCGCGCCGTAGGCGGCGTCGGCGGCCTTGAGCATGAAGCCYTCCACGCCCAGTTCGCGCGAGGTCTCCCGCAGCGTGGCGTAGCGCGCCCAGTTGTCGGCATCGACCAGCGGRCTCAGCTCCAGCGCCGGGTGGACGTGATCGGCAATCACCTGCTCCAGCCGCGCGCGGCGTTCGGCCTGCGGGCGGGCGCGCCAGTCCTCGCCCTGCCATTCGAGCAGGTCATAGGCCATCAGGATGGCCGGCGCCTCGCGCAGCAGCTTGGCGCCGAGCGTCTTGCGACCGATGCGCTGCTGGAGCAAGGCGAACGGCTGCACGCGGCGGTCCTGCCAGATCACGATCTCGCCGTCGAGCACGGTGCCATCCGGCAGCGTGGCGGCGGCTTCGGCCAGCTCGGGAAAGCGCTCGGTGATCAGTTCCTCGCCGCGCGACCACAGCCATGTGGCGCCGGCCCGGCGCACAAGCTGGGCGCGGATGCCATCCCACTTCCATTCCACCTGCCASCGGGCCGGGGCGCCGAGCACGGTGTCGAAGTCCTCCACCGGGGCCTGCAAGGGATGGGCGAGGAAGAACGGATAGGGCTGGCCGCCGCGCTGCAAGGTGGCGAGGGCGCCCTCGCCCGCCGCCGTCCCGGCATCGTCCGGSGCGATCAGCGCGAGGTAGTGCGCGGCATCGGGGCGGCGCGAGATGTCGGTGTAGCCGACCATGCGCTCGGCCACGCGCTTGGCGTCCAGCCCGGCCACCTCGCCCAGCGCGCGGGTGACCAGCAGCCGCGACACGCCCACGCGGAACGCGCCCGTGATCAGCTTGAACAGGACCAGCCGCCCGCGCGCGTCGAGCGGGCGCCAGAGCGCATCGAGCCGCTCGCGCAGCACCTCCGGCGGCTGGCCGCGCAGCGGCAGCAGGCGCTGCTCGACCCATTCGGCCAGCCCGGCCGTGTCGATGTGGGGCGTGGCCGGCAGCAACAGCGCGATGGTCTCGGCCAGGTCGCCCACGGCCTGATAGCTTTCCTCGAACAGCCACTCGGGCAGCGCGGCGGCCTGCCGGGCCAGTTCGCGCAGCATCGCCACCGGCACGAGCTGGCGCGGCTTGCCGCCGGACAGGAAGTAGACCGCCCAGGCGGCGTCCTCGGGCGGCGCGGCGCGCAGGTAATCGACCAGCGCCGCCAGCTTGGCGTTGCTGGACGTGGTGCCGTCCAGCGCCGCGTAGAGGTCGGCGAAGGCTTTCATGGGGCTGCCTCCGGGGTTTCGACCGGGGTTTCCACGGTCTCCTGCGACGGCTCGTCATCGTCCCCGGCGTCGTCCCCATACTCGGTCTGGAACGCCTGCGCCTGCCAGCCCTGCTCGCACAGGTAGCGCACCATCACCGGCACGTTGCCATGCGTGACGATGACGCGCGGCGCGCCCGTGGCGGTGATCGCCGAAAGGAGCCCGGGCCAGTCCGCATGGTCGGACAGCGCGAAGCCGCGATCGACGCCGCGCCGGCGCCGCGTGCCGCGCAACTGCATCCAGCCGCTGGCGAAGGCATCGGCGGCCTCGCCAAAGCGGCGCAGCCATGTGGAGCGCTGCGCGGACGGCGGCGCCACCACCAGCGCGCGGCGCAGGGCCGGGCTGCGCGCCGGCAGGTCCGCCGTGGTCAGGGTGGGTGGCAGGGCCACGCCGGCATCCGCATAGGCCTGGTTCAGCGTGGTCATCGCCCCATGCACGACGATGGGCCCCGGCAGCGCCACGTCCGCGCCCGCATGACGCATCAGCCCGTGCAGGATGCGCTGCGCCTTGCCGAAGGCGTAGCAGTACAGCACGCTCGCCCGCCCCGCCGCCGCGTTGGCCTGCCACCAGCCGAAGATCTCGGCCATCAGCGCGGCCTGCGTCGGCCAGCGGTAGATCGGCAGGCCGAAGGTGCTTTCGGTGATGAAGGTGTCGCAGCGCACCGGCTCGAACGGGTCGCAGGTGCCGTCGGCCTCGACCTTGTAGTCGCCGGAGGCCACCCAGACCTGCCCGCCATGTTCCAGCCGCACCTGGGCGGAGCCCAGCACGTGTCCGGCCGGATGGAGGCTCAGCCGCACCCCGTGATGCGTGATGGCTTCGCCGTAGGGCAGCGTCTCCAGCGCGATGCCCGGCAGCCGCGCCAGCAGCACGCCGCGCCCGGGGGCGGCACAGAGGTAGCTGCCGTGGCCGAAGCGCGCGTGGTCCGAATGGGCGTGGGTGATGACGGCGCGCGCCACGGGGCGCCACGGGTCGATATAGAAGTCGCCGGGCGGGCAATACAGCCCTTCCGGCCGCGCGACGATCAGGTCGGCCATCGGGATCCATCCCCCTCTATATATAGGCGGGGCGTCAGGTAGCGGACGGCCCCGCGCGCCGCGCCTTGCGGGCCTCCGCCATGCCCCGCACGTTGAGCGCGGCCAGCGCGAACTGGAGCACCACCAGCGCCCAGGCCCCGGTATGGAAACCCCAGCCCACCCACATCGCGTTGCTGGCCAGGAAGACCCAGAAGCCCACCTTGCGACGGCCCGCCGCGCGGCTGCCGACCAGCCAGGTGGCGGCCACCGTCACCGCCATCGCGGGCCATTGCAGCGCATCGAGCCAATCCACGGAAATCCTCCCGACCTGACGATCCCTATCCAGCGTAGTCGGCCCGGGGCGGCGCCGGCCAGCGTGGGGTGTCCCGTTCGGCTGTCGGCGCATTCTCACAAAGTTACCAATGCATCACTTAGAGAGCGGAATGCCGATTTCCCATACGGCGTCAATCAGCCGGGCGCCGATAGTGTCGACTATGAATCTCTCCTAGAATCGACTCAACGTCCTGCCGTGCGGCGTGGTCAGCCGCGGACGCCTCCTTGCCCGATCCCTCCCATCTTTCACACCTTCATGCGCCCAGAAAACCAGCGACTAGCGGACCTCCTGCGCGAGGACCCGGACACCATCCTGCGCGGCTGGACCGCCGAATATCACACCTACACGGGCGGCCGCGGCCTGAGCCAGAACCTCGAGACCGAGCAGCGCGCCATTCTCAAGGCGCTTGACACCGGCCTGTCGGCGGATGCCGACGCGAGCAACTTCGACAGCCGTGCCTGGACCACCCTGCGGGACACGCTGTCGCACCTGTCCGCCGCCCGCGCGGCGCAGGGCGAGACGGCCGACGTGACCAGCGGCTTCGTGCTGGCGCTCAAGCGCCCGCTGTTCGATGGCCTGCAGCGCCATCGCGGCGAGGTGGAGGGCCAGATCGAGGTGGTCTGGGCCGCCTCGTCCATCGTGGACCGCATGGCGCAGTGGACCGTCTCCACCTACCAGAAGACGCGCGAGGACATCATCATGCGCCAGCAGCACGAACTGCTGGAGCTGTCCACGCCCGTGATCAAGCTGTGGGACGGCGTGCTGGCGGTGCCCGTGATCGGCACGCTGGACAGCAGCCGCGCGCAGATCGTCATGGAAACGCTGCTGGAGCGCCTGGTGAACACCGGCTCCGAGCTGGCCATCATCGACATCACCGGCGTGCCCACCGTGGACACCCTCGTGGCGCAGCACCTGATGAAGACCGTCACGGCCATCCGCCTGATGGGCGCGGAAAGCATCATCAGCGGCATCCGGCCGCAGATTGCGCAGACCATCGTCCATCTTGGCATCGACCTGCAGGGCATCATCACCAAGTCCACGCTGGCGGACGCGCTGGCCACGGCCATGCGCATGACCGGCCACACCGTCACCCGCGCCGCCTGAACCCGGAGGCGCCATGGAACGGATTCCAATCCTGCGGATGGGCAAGAACCTGCTGGTCACGATCCAGATCGACATGCAGGACCAGACCGCATTGATGTTGCAGGAAGACATTGCCTCCACCATCGACCAGACCGGCGCGCATGGCGTGCTGATCGACGTCTCGGCGCTGGAGATGGTGGACTCGTTCATCGGCCGCATGCTGGTGAGCATCTCGGACATCAGCCGCATCCTCGGCGCGACCACGGTGGTGGTGGGCATCCGCCCGGCCGTGGCCATCACGCTGGTGGAGCTGGGGCTCTCGCTGGGCGGCGTGAAGACGGCCCTGAGCGTGGAGCGCGGCATGCAGATGCTCGACGCCGCCGCGCGGGTGGCCTGAGATGGCCACCCCTGCCGTGGCCACCGAGCTGGCCGATACGGGCAGCTCCCCGCTCAAGGACGAGCGCGATATCGTCCATGCGCGCGCGATGGTGCGCACGCTGACAATCCAACTGAAGTTCTCGCTGGTGGAGCAGACTAAGATGATTACGGCGGCCAGCGAACTCGCCCGCAACACCGTGGTGTACGGCGGCGGCGGCGAAATGCGCTGGGAGATGCTGGCCGAGGGCATCCGCAAGGGCCTGCGGCTGCATTTCGAGGACAAGGGCCCCGGCATTCCGGACGTGGAACAGGCGCTGGTCGACGGCTGGACCACGGGCAGCGGGCTGGGCATGGGCCTGTCGGGCAGCAAACGGCTGGTGAACGAGTTCGCCATCAGAACCAAAGTTGGCGAGGGAACCTGTGTCAGCATCACTCGGTGGAAGTAACAACCTGGGCCCGCACATCGCCGTGCCGATGGGCGACCGCAGCCGCGTGGGCGAGGCCCGMCGCGCCGCCGCCGAACTGGCCGGGCGGCACGGCTTCGATGCCATCCAGTCCGGYCGGCTGGCCGTRGCCGTCAACGAGCTGGGCAACAACCTCGTCAACCACGCCCGGGGCGGCCGGCTGCTGGTGGCRGCGTGCCAACTGGGCGACRGCATCGCCATCGAGCTGATTTCRATCGATGACGGCCCCGGCATGACCGACCTCCAGGCCTGCCTGCGGGACGGCTATTCCACCGGCGGCAGCGCAGGCCAGGGCCTCGGCGCGGTCAGCCGGCTGGCCGACGACTTCGACATCTACACCCGCCCCGGCCAGGGCACGCTGATCCTGGCGCGCTTCTACCGCGAGCGCGATGCTGGCGGCACGGCGCGCCGCACCAGCAACGGCTTCGACGTGGGCGCGGTCTGCGTGGCCGCGCCGGGCGAGACGGTCAGCGGCGACGGCTGGAGCGTGGCCGTGCACGACCACCGCGCCGACGTGGTGGTGGCGGACGGCCTGGGGCACGGCCCCGACGCCGCCGAAGCCGCCGCCGTGGCGCTGTCCGTGTTCGCCCGGGCCCGGGGCAGCCATCCCGGCCGCTACCTGGAACTGGCGCACGGCGCGCTGCGCACCACGCGCGGCGCCGCCGTGACGGCCGCACGCGTGGACGCCGGCGCCCAATGCATCCGCTATGCCGGCGCCGGCAACGTCATGGCGCGCGTGMTATCCGGCATCGACGACCGCACGCTGCTGGTCCAGAATGGCACCGCCGGCCTGCAAATGCGGGCCGTGCAGGAGCAGGAGGTGGAGTGGCCGCCGCACGCCGTGCTGATCGTGCATTCGGATGGCATCCAGTCGCGCTGGCGGCTGGACGACCCGGCCGTGCTGCAGCGCGATCCGTCGCTGGTGGCCGCGTTCGTGTTCTGGAAATTCTGCCGGGGCCGCGACGATGCCACCGTCGTGGTGGTTCGCCGCGCGCAGCGGTGATGCCCCCGGGCCCCCGCAAGACACCGTGAGACTGGCCGCTATGACCCACCCCACCCACCCGACCCACCCGACCGCCTCCCCCGACACCGACCCCGCCGCACTCCAGGCCGCGCTGGCGGCGCGCACCCAGGAAGTGGAGGCGCTGCGCGCCGAGCTTGAGGAAACCAATCGCGGCGTGCTGGCGCTGTACTCGGAACTGGACATCCAGGCCGACCAGTTGCGCCAGGCCACCGAGCTGAAGAGCCGCTTCCTGGCCTATATGAGCCACGAGTTCCGCACGCCGATCGTCGCCATCCAGAGCATTACCCGGCTGCTGATCGACCGCGTGGACGGCCCGCTCACCCCCGAGCAGGAAAAGCAGGTGGTGTTCGTGCGCGACACTGCCGCCGAGTTCGCCGAGATGGTCAACGACCTGCTCGACCTGGCGCGGCTGGAGGCGGGCCGCGTGGATGTGTCGCCGGCCTGGTTCGACATGGTGGCGCTGTTCGATGCCCTGCGCGGCATGTTCAAGCCCGTGCTGACCAACCCGGAGGTGTCGCTGATCTTCGAGGCCCCGCACGACGTGCCCAAGCTGTTCAGCGACGACCGCAAGCTCTCGCAGATCCTGCGCAACTACGTCTCCAACGCGCTGAAATTCACGCCGAGCGGCGAGATCCGCGTCTCGGCCGTGTGCGACGGCGACGACACCATCACGTTCTCCGTGCGCGATACCGGCATCGGCATCCCGGCGGAGTCTCACGGCGAGGTGTTCCAGGACTTCGTGCAGATCGACTCCCCGCTGCAGCGGCGCTACCGGGGCTCCGGCCTCGGGCTGGCGCTGAGCAAGCGACTGGCGGAGCTGCTCGGCGGGCATGTGGGCTTCGAGAGCGAAGTCGGCGTGGGCTCGCGCTTCTACGTGACCGTGCCGGTGGCGCTGCCCGTGCCAACGGACGCGCCTGCCGGAGACCATCATGGCTGATCACATCGTAGCGGCCATCGGCAGGGGCGACACCCCGCCGCTGGTGCTGGTGGTCGATGACAACCCGGTCACGCGCTACGCCACGGTGCGCGTGCTGAGCGCGGCCGGCTTCCGCACCATCGAGGCCGAGAGCGGCCAGGAGGCGCTGCAACGCGCCGACACCAGCGTCTCCGCCGTGGTGCTCGACGTCAACCTGCCGGACATCGACGGCTTTCAGGTCTGCCGCCGCCTGCGCGAGCGCGCCGAGACCGCCACCGTGCCGGTGGTACACCTCTCCGCCACCTACGTGGCCGACTACGACAAGGTGCGCGGCCTGGACGCTGGCGCCAGCGCCTACCTGGTCCACCCGGCCGAGCCGGCCGTGCTGGTGGCCACGATCTCCTCGCTGCTGCGCGCCAGCGCCGCCGAGCGCTCGCTGCGCGAGAGCGAGGCGCGCTTCCGGGCGATCTACCACCAGGCCATCGGCGGTATCTGCACGCTGGATCTGGACGGGCGCTTCGTCGACCTGAACCCGGCCATGCTGGGCCTGTTGCAGCGCCCGGCGGAGGCGCTGATCGGCCAGCACGTGGCCGCCTTCGCCCCGCCTGACTGGGTGGCGCGCGTGGCCGAGGCCACCGGCCAGCACCTGCAGGACGGCTGGCAGGGCGCGTTTCCGCTGCGCGACGCGCAGGGCGAGACCATGCACCTGGAATGGAGCATCTCGGCCGTGCTGGAGAACGGCGTGAAGGTGGCCGTGGTGTCCAACATCACCGACCGCGTGCTGCTGGAGCGCCAGCGCGAGCAGCTGATCGAGCGCGAGCAGGCCGCGCGCGCCGCCGTGGAGCGGCTGAACCGGATGAAGGACGATTTCATCGCCATCCTCTCGCACGAACTGCGCAACCCGCTGAACGTGATCTCGGTCTGGACCCATGTACTGAGCCGCCATGTGGCGTCCGAGGAAGGCCGGCGCGGTCTGGCGGCGGTGGAGCGCAATATCGCGATCCAGCGCCGGCTGGTGGCGGATCTGGTCGATGTGTCGATGCTCAACGTCGGCAAGATGAAGCTGGAGCGCGAGTTGACCAACCCCGCCGATGTGATCGGCGGCGCGCTGGACAGCATGCAGGCGCAGGCCGCCGAGCGGCGCGTGGCGCTGGACGTGATCCTGCCGGCCACGCTGGTCCCCCGCGCCTGGCTGGACCCGGCGCGCTTCCAGCAGATCCTGTGGAACCTGCTCTCCAACGCCATCAAGTTCTCGCCCGAGGGCGGCGCGGTGCGCGTGGAGGCCAGCTCAGACGCCGAGACGCTGCGCGTGCGCGTGATCGATCAGGGACGTGGCATCTCCCCGGACTTCCTGCCGCTGCTGTTCGACCGCTTCACGCAGAGCGACGACGCCAACCGGCGCCAGCACGGCGGCCTGGGGCTCGGGCTGGCCATCGTCAAGCATCTGGCCGAGATGCACGGCGGCACGGTGCATGCCGCCAGCCATGGCGAGGGCAAAGGCGCGATGTTCGAGGTCTCGATTCCGCTGGTGGAGCCGGGCTCGCCCGAACCGGGCGCCGAGCGCGCCGAGGTGGCGGCGATCCAGCCGGGCGTGCCGCTGAACGCGCTGGACGTGCTGCTGGTGGAGGACGATGACGATGCGGCGGCGGCGCTGTCGGCCATCCTGTCGAACGACGGCGCGCGGGTGCGCACCGCGCGCGACTGCGAGACCGCGCTGGATGAAATCGAGGCCGCCACGCCGGACCTCATCATCAGCGACATCGGCCTGCCCGGCCGCGATGGCAACGACCTGATCCGCGAAGTGCGCATCCGCGAGGCGGTGGCCTCGCGGGCGCGCACGCCAGCCATCGCCCTGACCGCCTTCACCCGCCAGCAGGACCGCCGCGCGGCCATCGAATCTGGCTTCGACGCGGTGTGCGGCAAGCCGCTGCGGCTGCAGGAACTGATGAGCGCGATTGAAACTGTGCTGGGGCTGATGCAGTAGGGGCCGCTGCGGCTGCGGCAGGCGCGTGCCCTCTCCCCCGGCCCCTCTCCCAGAGGGAGAGGGGAGAACACCGTCGCGTTGATATGCCAGTTGGGTGCTCCCCTCTCCCGCTTGCGGGAGAGGGGCCGGGGGAGAGGGGCAGTGCCGCTACGAAGTCAGTCGCCCATCCGCACCAGATAGCGCCCGCGTGACTGCCGCGCCAGCATGCGGGCCATGGCGTCGGGGATGTCCTGGAAGGCGATCTCGTTGGCGACCAGATCGAGGTGGCGCGGGCGGTAGGTATCGGCGATCTTCGCCCAGACTTCGCGGCGCAGCGCCATCGGGCTGTTGGCGTTGATGCCGATCAGCTTTACGCCGCGCAGGATGAATGGCAGAACGGTGGCGTCGAACTGGGCGCCCGCCGCGTTGCCGAAGGCCGTGGCCACGCCGTCTGGCTGGAGCGTGCGCAGCATCCACGCCAGCACCTCCCCGCCCACGGCGTCGACGGCGCCGGCCCACTGCGCCGGGTCCAGCGGCTTGCCCGTCCCCTTGGCCACCTCGGCCGGCAGGATCTCCGCCGCGCCCAGCGTGCGCAGGTAATCGAGTTCGGCAGCCTTGCCGGTCAGCGCCGTCACGGCGTAGCCGCGCCCCGCCAGCATGTCGATGGCGATGCTGCCCACGCCGCCCGTCGCCCCGCTCACCACCACCTTGCCGCGCGCCGGCGCCAGCCCGTTGTGCTCCATCCAGTGCAGGCACAGCCCGGCCGTGTAGCCGGCCGCGCCGAGCGTGGCGGCCTCGCGCAGCGAGAGCCCGGCCGGCAGCGGCATCGCCCAGTCCGCCTTCACGCGCGCGTACTGCGCGTGGCCGCCGTCATGGTCCACGCCGATGCCGAAGCCATGCACGACCACCAGGTCGCCTTCACGGAAGCGCGCGTCGGACGAGGCCGCCACGGTGCCGGTCAGGTCGATGCCGCCGATGCGCGGGTACTGCCGCACGATGGCGTTGATGCCGGCGGCGGCCAGCGCGTCCTTGTAGTTCAGGCTCGACCACGCCACGCGCACCAGCACCTCGCCGGGCGACAGGTCGTCGACGTTCAGTTCGACAAAGCCGGCGGTGGGGGTGCTGGACCCTGCCGTGGGCGCGTGAAGCCGGTAAGCCAGAAATCGGGACATAGCCTTTCCTATCTATCCATTGCCAATCAAACCATTGCCAATCAATCCAGCGACGTGCCGGTGGACTTCACCAGCGCCGCCCACCACGCGGTGTCCGCGCGGATCTGCTGGGCGAACTGCTCAGGCGTGTTGCCGACCGGCTCGGCGCCCTGGTCGATCAACCGCTTGCGCATCTCCGGCCGCGCCAGGATCTTCAGCGTGGCCTGGTTGAGCCGGTCGATGACCGCGCGCGGCGTGCCGGCCGGCGCCATCAGGCCCTTCCAGGCCGTGACCGTGAATCCCTTCAGCCCGGCCTCCTCCGCCGTCGGCACGTCCGGGGCAATCGGCACACGCTTGTCGCTGGCCACCGCCAGCGCGCGCAGCTTGCCGGACTGCACGTGCGGCCACAGCGGGGGCATGTTGTCGATCAACACCGTGATGTGCCCCGCCACGAGGTCCGCCACGGCCGGGCCGGTGCCCTTATATGGCACGTGCTGCATGCGCAGGCCGGCCATCTGGTTCAGCAGCTCGCCCGCCAGCTGGGCCGGCGTGCCGTTGCCGGGCGAGCCGAAGGTGACCTGCCCGTTGTGCGTGCGGGCGTAGGCGATGAACTCGCTGACCGTGGTCACCGGCAGCCCGGCATTCACCACCATCAGRTTGAAGTCGCGCGAGATCATCGTCACCGGCGCGAGGTCGCGCGCGGGGTCGAAGGTCATCTTCGGATACAGGCTCGGGTTGATCACCGTCGGCCCCGCGCTGGCCAGCAGCAGCGTGTAGCCGTCCGGCGCGGCACGGGCGACGATCTCGCCGCCGATATTGCCGCCCGCCCCGGGCTTGTTCTCGACCACCACGGTCTGGCCCAGCTCCTCGCGCAGCGGATCGGCCAGCAGGCGCGCGACGATGTCTGCCGTGCCGCCSGGCGCGAACGGCACCACGAGCCGTATCACCCTATTGGGGTACGCGCCCTGCGCCTGCGCCACCCCCACCACGCCCAACATCGCCCATGCAAGACTTGCGACGACTACAGATGCTTTGAACATTTTTGTCATCTCCGGTGGTTTTATCCGGATGTGACATTACACGTTCAGCGCTGCGCCGTCGCCTGCGCGATGGTGCGCCGGGCGATATTCAACTGATGGATCTGGCTGGTACCCTCGTACAGCCGGAACAGGCGCACGTCCCGGTAGAAACGCTCGATGCCGTAGTCGGCGATATAGCCGTAGCCGCCGAACATCTGCACGCAGCGGTCCGCCACGCGGCCGCACATCTCGGAGGCGAAGTACTTGCAGATCGACGCCTCCATGGTCACGTCCGCGCCCGCGTCACGCTGGCGCGCGGTCTCCAGGATCAGCGCGCGGGCCGCATGGATGTCGGTCTGGCAATCGGCAATCAGGCCCTGCACGAGCTGGAAGTCCGCCAGCGGCTGGCCGAACTGTTTGCGGTGGGTGACGAAGCGCACGGCGTCGTCCAACATGCGGATGGCCGGCCCGGTGCACAGCGCCGCCAGGTGGATGCGCTGCTTGTTCAGCACCTTCATCGCCGTGCGGAAGCCCTGCCCCGGCTCGCCGCCGATCACGCTCTCTGCCGGCACGCGGCAATCGTGGAAATACACCTCGGAGACCGGCGAGCCGGCCTGCCCCATCTTGCGGTACGGCGCGCCGGTGGTGAGCCCCGGGGTGTCGCGCGGGATGATGAAGGCCGAGATGCCGGCCGCGCCGGCGGTGTCCGGGTCCGTGCGGGCCATCACCGTGAACAGGCCGGCGAGGGGCGCATTGGTGATGAAGCACTTGGTGCCGTTCAGCACGTAGTGGTCGCCGTCGCGCCGGGCCGAGGTTTGCAGCGCGGTGGCGTCCGAGCCGGCTTCAGGCTCGGTCAGCGCGAAGGCGCCMGTCACCTCGCCGCTGGCCAGTAGCGGCAAGTAGCGGCGCTTCTGGGCGGGCGTGCCGTCGGCCACCAGCGCCTCCGAGCCGATGCCCGTGTTGGTGCCCACGCGGGCCCGGAACGCCACCGAGCACTGCGACAGCACCATCGCCGCCAGCACCAGTTCCTCGGTGGTCATGCCCGCGCCGCCGTATTCCTCTGGAATCGAATAGCCGAACATGCCTTGCGCGGCCATCGCGTCCACGATGTCGCCGGGCACTTCGTCGCGCTCCGCCACCTCGGCCTCGCGCGGCACCAGACGTTCACGCACGAAGCGTTGCAACGCTTGCAGGAAGGGATCGAAGACTTCCGGGTCTCTGATCATTCAGTGTCTCGCTCTAATCGGCACCAGCAAAGGCGATGCATCGAATCGAGCCTACGGGGGGCGCATCGTTCGCACTATCGATGTTTCGCTATCTTGAACATCGTCTACCCTTATGGAACCGCGCGGCCAAGACCGCAAACCAAGGGTTAACCCCATGCCCTCTCGCCCCCATCACCCCGATCCCGCGTTCGCCACCACGCTGGCCCATGGCCTGGGGTTGCTCCAGTGCTTTCGCGCGGGCGAGACGGTGCTGAGCAACAAGGAACTGGCGGACCGGACCGGCTTGTCGAAGGCCACCATCAGCCGGCTGACGTACACGCTGGCCGCCCGGGGCCTGCTGCTCTACGACAGCCACTTGCGCCGCTACCGGCTGGGCTCCACGGCGCTCTCGCTCGGCTATCCGCTGCTGGCCTCGCTGGGCGTGCGCCAACTGGCCCGCCCGCTGATGAAACGCCTCAGCGACCGCATGGGCGGCACGGTCTCGCTCGGCATGCGCGACCGCCTGCATATGGTCTACGTGGAGACCATCCGGGGCCACGACGCCATCGCGTTCCGCCCGGAGATCGGGGCCTCACTGCCGATGCTGACCACGGCGATGGGGCGCGCCTGGCTCGCCCAGGCCCCGGAACCGGTGCGCGCGCCGGTCATCGCCGGCCTGCGCGAGCACGTACCGGACGACTGGCGCGAGCATGCCGAGGCCCTGCCGGAAGCCATCGAACATCTGGCGCGGCTCGGCTTCACGCGCACGCCGGGCGCCTGGCAGCGCGACGTGCACGCCGTGGCCGTGCCGATGCGCACGCTGATCGACGGCGAGATCCTGATCTTCAACTGCGGCGTGCTGGCCAGCCGCCTGCCGCCCGGCATGCTGGAGGAACGGATGGGCCCGGGCCTGATGGAGATGGTGCACGAGGTGGAGCTGCTGCTGGCGGGAGCCGGCTGATGGCGCTTCCTCTTCCCCAAGCCCCCGCCTCGCCCGAGCGCGACCGCCAGTTCGCCACCACGCTGGCGCGCGGCATCGACATCCTGCTGGCCTACCGCCCCGGCGAGTCCTTGCTTGGCAACCGGGACTTCGTGCTGCGCACGGGCTTGTCGAAGTCCACCGTCGCCCGGCTGACCCACACGCTGGCCGTGCTCGGCTACCTCCGCCATGACGTGGCGCTGGGCAAGTACCGCCTGGGCGCGGCGGTGCTGGCGCCGGCCTACCCGCTGCTGTGCGGCATGCCGATCCGCCAGCTCGCCCGCCCGCTGATGCAGGCGATGGCCGACGAAGTGGGCGGCGCGGTCTCACTGGGCGTGCGGGACCGGACCCAGATGATCTACGTGGAGACGGCGCTCGCCACCCATGACCTCGCGGTCACCCCCGATGTGGGCGCCGCCATGCCGATGCTGGCCACCGCCATCGGCAAGGCGTGGCTGTGCCGGGCGCCGTCCGGGGCCAGCGCGCCCGTGCTAAACCGCCTGCGGCTGGAAGACCCGGAGGCGTTCCACCGCGCCGCGCCGGCGCTGGCCCAGGCGCGCAAGGATCTGGCACGGCACGGCTACTGCACCAGCCGGGACGAATGGCGGCGGGATGYCTTCGGCTTCGCGGTGCCACTCTGCGCGCGCGTGGATTCACGCTGGTTCGTGCTGAATTGCGGGGTTTTGGCCCGAACGGGGGCCTTCCATGCCGCCGAGAAGGTGGTTGGCCCGCGCCTCGTGGCGCTGGCCCATCAGCTCGAGACGCGGCTGGGGCTGCGCTGACGCGGCAAATCATCGCAAAAACACCACAAAAGACCGTCATCGCACGGGCTTTTCCTTGACGGCGCAACGCTCGGCTAGGATCATTCGTSTTTTCACATTAACGCGAATCGTTCGCATTCCCGTTAGTATTCGCACCTACGAGCCAACATAACAATGACTTCCTGCTTGCCCAATGCCGCGCGCCGGCAGCACGCGCCGTCGCGCGTGCGCCCTCTGGCCGCTTTCGCCCGGATGGCTGTCCTGACCGGATTCCCGCTGTGTGGCGTCGCCTTCGCCCAGACCACGGAGMCGGCGGCAGCCGCCCCGTCCGAGCAGGCGCTGCCGGCCGTGACCGTGAGCGCGGCGCAGGAAATCGAGATTGGGCCGCAGTTGAAGAAGAAGGCCTCCGGCGGCGCCCTGGGCAGCCGCCCGCAGCTCGACACGCCGTTCTCCACGACCATCGTGACCGGCGAAGACCTGGCCGACCGCCAGGTGACCAAGATCGGCGACGTGTTCTTCAACGACGCCTCGGTCTCCGACAACAGCAACGCGAATAACGCGTGGGCGGCGTACACCACCGTGCGCGGCCTGCAGCTCGACTGGCGCAACGCGTACAAGATCAACGGCATGCCGTTCATCAGCTACGGCCTGACGCTGCCCTACGAACAGCTCGAACAGGTGGAACTGCTCAAGGGCGCCTCCGGCTTCATGTACGGCTTCGGCAACCCGGGCGGCACGATCAACTACGTGACGAAGCGCCCGACCGACCAGTTCACGGCCAGCGTGGAACTGGGCTACCGCTCGTCGCACGTGTGGACCGAGCACGTCGACGTGGGCGGCCGCGCCGGCCCGGACAACATGTTCGGCTACCGCCTGAACCTGACGCACGAGGAAGGCAAGCCCAGCAATGCCGTGGGCATCAACCGTAATTCGGTCTCGCTGGGCCTGGACGCACGCATCACGCGCGACCTGACCTGGACCTTCGACGGCATCTACCAGGACCGCAACACCTGGGGCGCCACGCCGACGTTCTACACCGGCCAGATCCCCGCCGGCGGCCAGCTCCCGGGCGTGGTCAGCGGTCGCGGCGGCCTGTACGCCGGCCCGGACGCGCACTTCTACTCGAACCTGCAGGTGTACCAGACCGGCCTGCGCTACCGGCTCAATGACGACTGGACCGTCAGCACGACYTACAGCTTCAGCAAGCAGTCGCGCAGCCGTAACGAAACCACGCTCAACCTGCAGAACGGCCTGGGCGACTACACCGACTTCCGCTACGACGGCGCCGAAAGCCAGCAGTTCACCAACTGGACGTCGATGGTCGAAGGCAAGTTCCGCACCGGCCCGTTCCGCCATGAACTGGTGGCCGGCCTGAGCTGGCAGAAGCAGATCGACCGCTACAGCACCAACTCGGTCTACACGCAACTGGCCGACGGCAATATCTACGCCCCGTACACCGGCGTGTACTACAGCCAGACCGGCTTCAACAAGTACCGCGCCGGCGACACCGAGCAGAAGTCGGCGTTCGTCAGCGACACCATGTTCCTGACCGAGCAATGGTCGGTGCTGGGCGGCCTGCGCGTCACCAACTACGAGCAGAACGGCTACGGCTTCCCCGGCACCACGGGCGGCAACACCAACTTCACCAAGAACGGCCTGATCACGCCCACCGCGGCGATCATGTTCAAGCCGATGCCGAGCACCACGCTGTACGCCAGCTACGTGGAGTCGTTCGACGGCGGCGGCATCGTCTCGTCGTTCTACTCGAACGCCGGTGCCGCGCTGACGCCGGCCAAGAGCCGCCAGTACGAAGTGGGCGCCAAGACGGACCAGGGTCTCTGGACCGGTACGGCGGCACTGTTCCGCATCGAGCAGCGCACGGAATTCGGCCGCAACGAYGGCGGCTCCCTGCCGGTCTTCGTCCAGGACGGCAAGTCGATCTACCAGGGTGTGGAGCTGGCCGGCAGCACGCGGATCGGCTCGCAGTGGGAAGTGGGCGGCAGCGCGATGTACCTGGACAGCTCCTACGACCAGGGCCAGCTGAACATCGGCAACCGCGTGGCCGGTGCGCCGAACTGGATCCTCACGGGCCGGATCAGCTACCGCATTCCGTTCGTGCCGGGCCTGAAGGTGGGCCTCGACAGCAAGTACACGGGGACGACCAAGGTCCGCCCCGAGGGCGACCTGACGGCGGGCGGCTACACGGTGTTCAACCTGGGCGCCTCGTACAACACCCGCGTGGCGGGCAAGGAACTGACGCTGCGCGCAGCGTTGACCAACCTCGCCAACAAGCGCTACTGGGGCTTCCAGTACGCTGGCTACGTCCAGCCGGCGGACCCGCGCGCCATCAGCCTGACGGCGAAGATCGCGTACTAAGGCGCGCACCCGTCGCGTACTGCGGCGATTACGCCACATGTGAAACGCCCTGCCCTGGCAGGGCGTTTTGCTTTGCGGCAGGTTGGAGCGCCGATCCTGCCCGTATACAATCGCGGTCTTTATCCGTTCACCCCAGACCTCCGCCCCGCCATGACCACCCTCGGAACGCCCCTCTCCCCCTCCGCCACCAAAGTGATGCTGCTCGGCTCCGGCGAGCTCGGCAAGGAAGTGCTGATCGCGCTGCAACGGCTGGGCGTGGAAACCATCGCCGTGGACCGCTACGAGAACGCGCCGGGCCAGCAGGTGGCGCACCACGCCCGCACCATCACCATGAGCGATGGCGAGCAACTGAAGGCGCTGATCGAGGCCGAGCGCCCGGACCTGGTGGTGCCCGAGATCGAGGCCATCGCCACCCCGATGCTGGAGGCGCTGGAAGCCGCCGGCGTGGTCCGCGTGATTCCGACCGCCCGCGCCGCACGGCTGACCATGGACCGCGAGGGCATCCGCCGCCTGGCCGCCGAAACGCTGGCCCTGCCGACCAGCCCGTACAAGTTCTGCGACTCGCTCGAGGAACTCCAGGCCGCCATCGACGGCGGCATCGGCTACCCGTGCGTGGTCAAGCCGGTGATGAGCAGCTCCGGCAAGGGCCAGAGCAAGATCGACGGCCCCGAGGGCGTCAAGGCTGCCTGGGACTACGCCATGGCCGGCGGCCGCGTGAGCCACGGCCGCGTGATCGTGGAAGGTTTCATCGACTTCGACTACGAAATCACCCTGTTGACCGTGCGCGCCGTGGGCGCCGATGGCCAGGTGGAAACGCAATTCTGCGAGCCGATCGGCCATGTGCAGGTCAGCGGCGACTACGTGGAAAGCTGGCAGCCCCACCCGATGCACCCGAAGGCCCTCGCCACGGCGCAGCACATCGCCCGCGCGGTGACGGCCGACCTCGGCGGCCAGGGGCTGTTCGGCGTGGAACTGTTCGTCAAGGGCGAGCAGGTCTGGTTCAGCGAGGTCAGCCCGCGTCCGCACGACACCGGCATGGTGACGATGATCACCCAGTGGCAGAACGAGTTCGAACTCCACGCCCGCGCCATCCTCGGCCTGCCGGTCAGCACGGCGCTCAAGAGCCCCGGTGCCAGCGCCGTGATCTACGGTGGCGTGGAAGCCCAGGGCATCGTCTTCGACGGCGTGGACGACGCCCTGCGCGTGCCGCAGACCGAGCTGCGCCTGTTCGGCAAGCCGGAAAGCTTCGAAAAGCGCCGCATGGGTGTGGCGCTGGCCTACGCCGAAAATGTGGAYGTGGCCCGCGAGCGTGCCAAGGACGCGGCCAGCCGCGTCAAGCCACGCAAGGGCTGACCGGCCGAGCCGGTTTGACGCCGGTCAAGGCGTGATGGCGACCTTCAGCACGCCGTCACGCTGATTCGAGAACAGGTCGTACGCCTCGACGATGCGAGACAGCGGGAACCGGTGGGTCACCATCGGTCCGAGATCGAGGCGATTGGTCTCGATCACCTGCATCAGCCGCCGCATCCGCTCCTTGCCGCCCGGGCACAGCGACGTCACGATGCGATGGTCGCCCAGCCCGGCGGCGAAGGCATCGAGCGGAATACGCAGGTCGCTCGAATAGACGCCCAGGCTCGACAAGGTGCCACCCGGCTTCAGCACGCGCAGCGCCGCCTCGAAGGTGGCCTGCGTGCCGAGCGCCTCGATGGAGGCGTCCACGCCCCGCCCCCCGGTCAGGCGCAGGATCTCCGCCACGACGTCCACCTTGCGGAAGTTCACCACGGCATCCGCGCCCATCTTCTGCGCGATGGCCAGACGCTCGTCGAGCCCATCCACCACGATAATCATCCCCGCGCCGCACAGCCGCGCGCCAGCCGTGGCGCAGAGCCCGATCGGCCCCTGGGCGAAGACCGCCACCGCATCGCCGATCTTGATGTTGGCCTGCTCCGCCCCGGCAAAGCCCGTGGACATGATGTCCGGGCACATCAGCACCTGCTCATCGGTCAGGCCATCCGGAATCGGCGAGAGGTTCGCCTGGGCATCGGGCACCAGCACGAATTCGGCCTGCGTGCCGTCGATGGTGTTGCCGAAGCGCCAGCCGCCCATCGGCTTGTAGCCATGGCCGTGCGCCTGGCCGTCCTGCGAAGGCCGCCCGTCCTGGCACGCATAGGAATGGAAGCTCGGACAGATCGCCCCGGCAATCACGCGCTGGCCCACCCGGTAGCCCGTCACCACGCTGCCAAGCTTCTCGATCACGCCGACCGGCTCATGGCCGATGGTCAGGCCCGGCTTGACCGGATATTCACCCTTGAGGATGTGGACATCGGTGCCGCAGATCGTGGTCGTCGTGATGCGGATCAACGCATCGGTCGGCCCCACTTCCGGAATCGGCTTTTCCCGGAGTTCGATCTGTCCGGGTCCCTTGAAGACCAACGCTTGCATGCTTGCCATGACGCACTCCCGACGGTTGTCGCAGATAAACAGGCTAGGCGATGGGACAAGGACATGCCAATCCGGAGCCGGGTCATCTGCGCGCGGGTTGATCGCGTGCAAGCTTGCTGCAAAGTCTGAAGCTTCAGATCAAGGAAACGCCGTTACGCCCGCGCGTCCGCCGCCGCCACGGCAAGTGCCGCATGCTGCGCGCCGAGCACCGGATTGGCCCGCAGCCCGCTCAGGTCCGCACCGGACGGCGCCTGGTACAGCCGCAGCCCCAACTCCGGCAGGATCGCCAGCAGGTGGTCRAAGATATCGCCCTGAATGCGCTCGTAGTCCGTCCAGCCGGTCAGCGTGGTGAAGCAGTAGACCTCGATGGGAATGCCCTGCGAATCGGGCTCCATCATGCGCAGGTTCAGCAGCAGGTCGTGGTGGATTTCGGGATGGGCACGCAGGTAGGCCATGCCGTAGGCGCGGAATGTGCCCACGTTGGTCAGGCGGCGCCGGTTCACCGGGTCGTCGTCCGGGCCGCTCAGGGTGAGGTTGGTCTGCGCCACCTGCGCCTGCTTGATCTCCAGGTAGTCGTGCAGCAGCCGGAAGCGCATCAGCGCGTGCAGTTCCTCGTCCTCCAGAAAGCGCACGCTGGTGGCGTCGATGCGCAGCGTCCGCTTGATCCGCCGCGCGCCGGACTCGAACATGTGCCGGTAGTTGCGGTAGCTCTCCGAGAACAGCTTGTAGGTGGGCACCGTGGTCACGGTGTTGTCCCAGTTCTTGACCTTGACCGTGTGCAGCGCGATGTCCATGACGAAGCCGTCGGCATTGGACTGTGGCATCTCGATCCAGTCGCCGATGCGCAGCATGTCGTTGGTGGTCAGCTGCGTGCTGGCCACCAGCGACAGCAGCGTGTCCTTGAAGACCAGCAGCAGCACCGCCGAGAGCGCGCCCAGGCCGGAGAGCATCCAGAGCGGCGAGCGGTCGATCAGGATCGACAGCACCAGCACGCCGCAGATCAGCCACAGCGCCAGCTGGGCGATCTGCACATAGCCCTTGATCGAGCGCGTCTGCGCGCGCTGGCTGCCCGCGAACACGGTCTGCCAGGCCGAGAACACCCCGGACAGCATCAGGAACACGCTGACCCACGTGCCGGCATGGGCCAGCCGCTCGATCAGTCGCGAGAAACGGCCGAGGTTGGGCACCTCGCCGATGCCAAGCGCGATCACCGCCAGGAAGATGGCGTAGCCGAGCCGGCGGTAGATGCGGTGGCGCAGCAGCGCCGCGGCCCAGTTGCGGTGGCCGGACAGGCTSAGCACGCGGTAGACCAGGCGGCCCGCCACGCGCGCGATCAGCCACTGGGCCAGCGCGGCGATCACGCCGAGCGCCAGCACATAGAGCGCGATCTGGGCCGAGGGATGGGCGGGAAGGCGTTGCTGGAACAGGTCCAGCAGGGCATCGAAATTCATGCGGCAGGCAGGTCGGTCATCAAACAAGCGCCAAGTGTACTAGCCCCGCGTGTGTCTCCCCTCTCCCGCTTGCGGGAGAGGGGAAAACCTGCTCACCCGTGCGGCGCGTACATCGCCATCAGCTGCTCGTCGGTGTAGCCCCACTGGCGCGCGTCCTCGAACGCCACCACGGTGTCCTCGCTCTGGGACAGGTCGATGACCTGCGGCGGCACCGCCTGGGACGCCGCCACGTTGTAGAACGTCATCACGCGGGGCCGCAGCGGCTCGTCCTCGTTCTGGCCGCACACCACGCCCAGCCGGCTGGAGCGCAGCCGCAACACCGTGCCGAGCGGGTAGATGCCCACCGTCCGCGTAAACGCCTTGAAGACCCGGCGGTCGAACAGCGTGTCCACGCGCACGGCGATGTACTCCACCGCGCGCGCCGGCGCCCAGGCCTGGTGATTGGGCCGGGGCGAGGTCAGCGAGTCATAGGTATCGCAGATCGCCGCGATCTTGGCGTGCACGCTGATCTCGTGCTCGACCAGCCCGAACGGGTAGCCGCGCCCGTCCACGCGCTCGTGGTGGTGCACGCAGACGTCGAGCGGGATATTGGTATACAGGCGCGCCTCGTTGAGGATGCGGTAGCCCGCCGACGGATGGCGGCGCATCTGCTCTTCCTCGGCCGGCGTCAGGTCGGTGGCCTTGTGCAGCAGCGAATCGGGCAGCGTCAGCTTGCCGATGTCGTGCACCAGCCCGGCCAGCCCGAGTTCGCGCACCTCGCCATCGGGCAGCTTGAGCGTGCGGCCCACGGCAATCATCAGCGCACACACGGAGAACGAGTGCAGGTAGGTGTAGTCGTCCTTGGCCTTGAGCCGCGCCATGGCCAGCAGCGCCTGCGAATGGCGCGACAGCGACAGCGACGCCGAATCCACCAGCAGCAGTGCCCCGGCGGTCTCCAGCGCGCGGCCCATGCGCACATCGCTGAACATGTTGCCGACCAGAGAGCGACCACTCTTGATCAGCTCGCGCGCGCGTTCCAGTTCTTCCTCGAAACTGGCCTCGGGCTCGTCGTCGGCGAGATCGGCCTCCATCATCTCCGGCGCGGCCGGCGTGGGGAGGTTGCGGCCCTTGAGGATGTCGATCCACACATCCTGCACGTTGGCCGACTGGATCTGCGTGACCTGGTCGTCGCTGGTGACGAGGAAACGCGAGCGCCAGAACGGGTGGTTGATCCAGGGTCCGCCCAGCCTGGCCACGAACATGCCCACCTGGAGCTGTTCCGCGCGAATTCTTCTCAGCATGCACTTGCCCCTTGAAATGGGTGCGGATGTCTCCGCGAACCCGTCAATCCGGGGCTCTGTCAGGCCCCTTGTCCGGTGTCGCGGTCGTTGCCGCGGCACGCAGTTGTTGTTTGCGACCCAGTTGTGTAAGACCCTTTTGGCCCGCGTTAACGGCAAACGCCGGCCGATCTTTAGTGGTTTCTTCGGATTCTTCCGAATTCGACCATCCCGCGCGACGCACCACCCAGGCCAGCAGCCAGACCCCAACCCCGGCCGACCCCGCCACCAGCCCGACGCCGGCCATGCGCTGGTCGTCGATCAGATAGCTCGCGCACAGGCGCGCGGGTGCGTCGACGAAGAGCATACCGAAGGTCAGGCCCATCCAGACCATGTTGCCGCCGAAGAACAACACCAGCGGCCACGCCGCCACGCGGAGCGCGATGCCGGTTGACAAGCCGGCCACGAACACCGTAGCGAATTTGGCGGCATTGACCATCGGCGACAGCCGCGCGAGGTCCAGTGCAATCGGCAGCATCCACAGCCCGTAGCCGAGCGCCGCCACCACCAGCAGACTCAGGGCGTGCGGCCGCAGCGCCGCCATCGTCCGGGCCTGCCAGCGCACCGGGGCCACCCGCGCGGACAGCCAGCCAGCGGCGAACACGGCCGGCAGCAGGCCCAGCATCTGCAGGGCCATCGAGGCTTCCAGGGGCTCCCGCAGCGGCGGGACGGCCAGGACGATCAGGACGGCGATCAACGCCAGGAATCGGACGACTCTCATCGCCCCACTCCGCCCGCCGCCGCATGGCGCAGGGCCAGCGCATAGGCCGCCTGGAAGTCTTCCAACTCGAAACTGCCCAGCACCACCCCGTGCGCATCCACCACCTGCAGGCCGCCGTTGTGGACGAAGCCACCGAAGCCGTCCGGAATGGCGATGATGTCGGCCTCGCGCAGCAGCGCTTGCATGGCGACGGGCGCGTCCGGCGCAGCCACCCGCCATTGCGGCGGCCGTGCACCATGCTCGCGGGCGTAGCTGGCGAGGTCGGCGCCGTCATCGCGCGGGTCGAAAGACAGCGAGATCAGGCCGATCCGGCCCGCCATGCCGTCCGCCTCCACCTGGCGCGATAGCTGGGCGAAGGCGGCCCCGAGCGCGCGGCACACGGTCTGGCAGCGGGTGTAGATGACATCGACGAGATAGACGGCGGGGGCGCCTGCGGCTGGTCCTGCGGCTGGTAGTTCGCCGAAAAACCTCTGCGGCTGGCCAAGCTGGTCATGCACCGCGATGGGCGGCAGGCGCATCTCGTGCGCGGCGATGCGCGCCTCGCGGCGCTGGTCGAGCGTCCAGGCGGTCAGGCCATGCGTGATGGCCCAGAGAGCGATGCCGCCCAGTACCAGCACCAGACCGAAAACCGCGCGCACAGCCAGAGACCCGCGCGGGCGCGCGGGCCGAACACCGTGTGCGAGGCTAGCCACCCGGGCTGCCGAGCGCCGCGTCACCATCGAACGGCGCCGCCATGGCGGCCGTCTGGGTGCGTGCGGCGGCGACGGCTTCCGCCGTTACCGGGCCAGCGGTATTGCCCCACTGGCTGCGCACATGGGTCAGCACGGCGGCAATTTCGGCATCGGACAACTGGTCCGCGAAGGCCGGCATCGCCCCGTTGTAGGCCGTGCCCTTGACGGTCAGCTTGCCGGTCACGCCGCGCAGCACGATAGACGCCAGCCGCGCCTCCTGCCCCACCACCCACTCCGAGCCCGCCAGCGGCGGGAACACGCCCGGCAAACCCTGCCCGGTGGCCTGATGGCAGGCCACGCAACGGGCCTGGAACACCGCCGCGCCATCCACGGTGCCGCCGCCGGCGCCCTTCGGCTTGCCTTTCAGGTCCGCCAGGGTGCGGCTGTCGCCCAGCGACGAGGGCTGGTCGCTTTCGGACGTCACGATATAGAACGCCCCCCACGCCACCAGCGCGGCCACCATGGCCAGCACGTAGCGGGGAATCGGCGCGCGGTTCTCGTGCGGATCGGCATTCTCGCGGGCACGCGCCGCGGCGGCCTGACGTTCTTCCGATGGATCTGCCATCTGTTTCCTCTGCGGATGCGCTTATCGGGTGCTTATCGCGGGTGCTTATCGCGGGTTCGACTCGCTACCTTCGGGCGGCAACACCGCCCCGGTGCGGTTCAGCGACTGGAGATAGGCCACCAGGTCAGACGCGGCGGCGGTCGGCACCACCACCTTGCCCGGCGGTGCGTAGCCCGGGGGCAGCGTCACCGGCTTGTCGCCCGGCTCCGGCGCGTCCTTCACATCGAACAAGTACGGGTAGCTGGGCATGATGCTGCCGCTCACGTAGGCGCGCGGCTGGTACAGGTGCCCGAGGTGCCAGTCGGCGCCGGGCTGGCGCACGCCAATGTTCATCAGGTCCGGCCCGGTGCGCATGGTGCCCAGCAGGTGCGGCTTGTCGTAGTAGTAGTCGCCGGCCACGGCCACGCGACCCCAGCCGCGCTTGGCGTCCGGCGCGTAAGAACTGTCGCGCGGCTGCTGGGAATGGCAGTAGATGCAGCCGTTGGCGATATAGACCTCCCGCCCGCGCAGCTGCGCGGCGGTATAGGGCTTGGTGCCTTCGGTGGGCTTGACGTCCTGGAGTTGCAGATACGGCAGGACGACCAGCGCGCTGGTGGCCAGCGCCAGCATGGTCATGCCCCCCGCCAGCAGGGCGCTTTCATTGTTCACGGTTCAGACTCCCTCGGCAGGTTTTTGGCCCGACTGGCCCGTTTTGCGCAGGCGGCCCTGGTGGAACAGCGCCGGGCGGTCACGATTCGGCCCGAAGCCAAAGACCGCGCAGACGAAGTTCGTCACGAAGAACAGATGGCCCGTCAGCATCATTGCCCCGCCCAGCGAGCGGGCGCGCAGGTACGGCAGGGTCACGGCGACCGAGTCCATGAACGGGCGCGCCGCGTCCAGCATGGCCAGCCCCTGCAGCCAGCCGCCAATGCTCAGGAAGACGAAATAGATGCCGATGCCGCCCGCCGCGAGCCAGAAGTGCATGTAGATCATCCAGCGGTACGGCCATTCGCGGCCGGTCACGCGCGGCACGATGAAGTACAGCGCGCCGAAGAAGGCGAAGCTGACGAACGCGTACAGCCCCAGGTGGGCGTGGGCCACGGTGTAGTGCGTGAAGTGGGCCACGCGGCTCACCGTGCGCAGCGCCTCGAACGAGCCCTGGATGGAACTCAGCGTGTACATCATCCCGCCGAAGGTGATGAAACGCAGCGTCGGCGAGTCGATCAGCCGGCGGAAGTTGCCGCGCAGCGTCTGGTGCTGGTTGATGGAGAACGCGACCACCGGAATCAGCATCATCATGCTCTGCACGATGGATAGCGTAATCAGCCACCCCGGCACCGGCCCGCCCACGAGGTGGTGGCCGCCCACCTGCCCGTAGAAGAACGCCAGCGCCCAGAAACCCAGCAGCGAGAGCCCGTACGACCGGACCGGCTGGCCGATGATCTTGGGCAGGAAATAGTAGATGGAAGCCAGCGCCAGCGGCGTGTAGAACAGCCCCAGCACGTTGTGGCCGAACCACCAGTTCATGGTGGCCTGCTCTACGCCGAAGTGCACGCCCGGCACGTTCGCCACCAGGAACAGCACCGGGAACCAGAACAGCGCGCAGCCCATGTACCAGACCGACACGTAGAGGTGATCCACCTTCCGGTTGACCAGCGTCAGCACCAGCGGCAACCCCACGAAGGCGCCGCCGATCACGAACAGGATGTCCACCTGCCAGGGAATCTCGAGCCACTCCAGCCCATCGGAAATCCCCGCGCCGATGCTGCCGATGCCGGCAATCAGCCCGGCATTCCACACCGCCGCCCCCAGCACCGCCCAACGGGCGCCGACCAGCGCCGTCTTGAGCAGCCGGGGCAGCAGGAACAGGGCGATGGCCAGCCCGGCCATCGGCGCCCAGCCGTAGGCCACGGCGTTCAGGTGGATGGTGCGGATGCGGCCAAAGGACAGCCAGGGCACGCTGGCGAGCAGGTCCGGTTCGTGCAGCTTGATCGAGGCGGTGAGCCCGGCCATCGACGCCACCACCAGCCACACCATGGCGCAGCAGATGAACAGGAACACGACTGGCGCGGAAGATGCATCGGCGGCATCGCGGGAGGGATCGTCCAGCCCGGGCGTCAGGTGCGCCGAGGCAGGATCCTCGGGGTGCCCGGTCTCGCCGTCGGCAAAGATCACCCGCGCGGCGGCTGGCGAAGTATCGAACAGGCCCTTCTGCATGCTCCAGATAAAGGCCGCCAGCGCGATCACGGAAAGCAGGAACGCGGAGAGCAGAATGGCGATGGTATTCATGGCATTGCCGGCAGGCATGAGATGAGTCCTGCGCAGATTACGCACGGGGCGGATAGGCGCCCATAGCCACTTCCTGCGTTTTTTGGGTGACCACCGCCGCCTCAGGTTGCAGGCGCGATACGCGCAGGGGGCGCGCAGCGGGTACTGAATCGAGGCACCGATGGGAGCCCGCCCCCTGGAGAGCGCCGCGCCGGWCCCCGCCCCCGCAGCGTGGTTTTTTGTCGAATTACCTTAAATTGCATCARRGATGCAACTTAACTAGAATGGCGGCAGCGCCTGCCTGCGCGCGGTTTTCCGACCGATGACTCGCCCCCGCCCCCATCATGAACGTCCACTTGAGCATTGAAGGCCGCCACGGCCTGGCCAGTCAGATTTATCGCCAGTTGCGCGCCGGTATTCTCGACGGCCGGCTGGCCGCTGGAGAGCGGCTCCCGTCGACGCGCGAACTTGCCACGCAACTYGGTGTTTCCCGMAARACAACACTCGATGTCTTYGAACGGCTSACSGCCGARGGCTATCTGCGCTCGCGYACCGGCGAGGGCACCTTCGTGGCGGCGGCCATGACGCGGCGCGGCAACCTGCCCACGCACGCCACGGCCTTGCAGCCGGCCGACGCGCTCTGGGAATCGATGCCGGACGCGCTGCCGATCCGCCAGGAGGGCGTCTCCCCGCAGTACGACTTCATGGGCGGCGTGACCGAAAAGCGSCWGTTTCCGTTCGACCAGTGGCGCCGCTGCGTGAGCCATGCGATACGCGTGCAGGCGCGCGTGCCGGCAGGCTACCGGGATCCGGCCGGCGAGCCGGAGCTGCGGCTGGCGGTGTCGCGCTACCTGGCCTTCAGCCGCGCCGTGGTCAGCAACTGGCACGACGTGATCATGACCCAGGGCGCCCAGCAGGCGCTGACCCTGCTGGCGCGGGTGGTGCTGCGGCCCGGCGACGTGGTGGCCATGGAAGACCCCGGCTATCCGCCCGCCCGCATGAGCTTTACGGCGGCGGGCGCCCGGGTGGTGCCGGTACCGGTGGATGCRGATGGCATCGTGGTCAGCGCCCTGCCCGCGGACGCCCGCATCATCTATGTCACCCCCTCGCACCAGTTCCCGCTCGGCATGCCGATGAGCCTGGAGCGCCGGCTGGCGCTGCTCGACTGGGCGCAGCGGCGCGGCGCGCTGGTGGTGGAGGACGACTACGACGGSGAATTCCGCTTCGAGGGCCGGCCGATGGACTCGCTCAAGAGCCTCGACCATGACGACGTGGTCGCCTATGTCGGCACATTCTCGAAGACTATTTTTCCGGAACTGCGCATCGGCTACGTGATTCCGCCCGCCCCGCTGGCGCAGGCGCTGTGCCGGGCCAAGCAGACCAGCGACTGGCATAGCTGCACCCTCACCCAGACCGCGCTGGCCAAGTTCATGCTCGACGGCTATTTCGCCAAGCACCTGCGGCGCATGCACAAGGAGTACGCGGCGCGGCGCGCGGCGCTGCTGCGCTGGCTCGATCTCGACCTGTCGCCCTGGCTGGCCCCGCTGCCGGCGTCGGCCGGCATCCACCTCGTGGCCGAAATCCGTCCGGTCGGCCTGAAACAGGCTGACGAAGCCGCCTTTATCGCCCGGGCCGGGGCGGCGTCGATCGGGCTCTACGGCGTCAGCGGCATGTTCGCGGGGCGGCCACCGCGCCCCGGCGTGCTGATGGGCTACGGCGGCCTCAGCATCGAGGAGATCGACGCGGCCATGCAGCGGCTGCTGGACACACTCCACGGCCGGGCGGTGTTGCCGGGGGCTGTGCATCTGTTGCCCAGCCAGCATACGCGGCCGGGCCGGGCCGCTATACCTTGAAAAATTCGGCAATCTGCCGTTAATTGTTGTCGGCCTCCGCTATTGCGTCTTTCCTGCTTGATGCATACCCATTACGACAACCTCAAGGTATCCCGCGACGCGCCCCAGGAAGTAATCCGGGCCGCGTACAAGTCGCTTAGCCAGAAATATCATCCCGATCGCCATGCGGACGGCGAGGAATCCAATCGCATCATGCGGCTGCTGAACGTGGCCTATGACGTCCTGAGCGACCCCGGGCGGCGCGCGGAGCATGACCAGTGGATCGTGGAGCAGGAGCGGATGGAGGCGATCCGCGCCCGCCGCCGCGAGGTGCCGCCGCGCCCTGCACCGGGCACGGCGCGGCCCCAGACGGCGCGTCCGCAGGCCCAGCCCCGGCAGCCACGCGCTGCCAGCGGCGCTGCCGGGGCGGCGGGAGGGGCCAAGGCCGGCGGTGCGTCCGCCCAGGGTGCCTCCGCGCGCGGCGCCAACAACAAGTCCTCGCAGAAAGCCGAAGAAGCCCGCCCCTCGCGCGGCGAGAAGACCCGTTTCCGCCCCAAACCCGAACCCCGGCCCGATGGCCCGCCGCCGCGCGGCCAGCCGCTGCCGGCCCATCTGGCCTTCCTGCTCTATATCGCGGTGGGGGCCAGCATCGTGGTCCTGCTTGGCGACTGGACGCCCAGCGCCAGTTCGGCCGCCGACACCCCGGTCGCGCTGGTCAAGCCGGCCCGGGCCGAGGAAGCCTTCCCGCCGCAACCGCTCCGCTACAGCCGGCCGGCCAACACGCCGCGCGGCATGCCGTGGCCGAGCCGCTCGGGCTACCTGACCGGCTATCCGGTGCTGAACAGCAACGGGTTGTCCACGGTGACCGTGGACAACACCCGCAATGTGTCCGATGTGTTCCTGAAACTGGTATCGATCGAGGGTGACGCGGCGATTCCGGTGCGCACAAGCTTCGTACGCAGCGGGTCGATGTTCACGATGGAGAATATTGCGCCCGGCCGTTACGACGTGCGCTACCGGAGCCTCGACTCCGGGGAGATCTTCCGTTCCGAGCGCTTCGACCTCAAGGAGATCCAGGAGGCCAACGGCACGAGCTTCGCCAACAACACGCTCACGCTCTACAGCGTGATGGGCAAGTCGAAGAGCGTGACCATCACGGAATCGGAATTTCCCTGAACCGGCTGGCGCCGGCCCAGTAACAGCTCAGTCGCCGTTCAGTACGGCTTGGGCTGCGGCTGCTTGTTCGGCGCGCYCTGGGTGCCCGAGGGGTTATAGGGCACCGGCTTCGGCGCGGGGGCCGGTACCGCGCCATAGAGTTTCTGCCAGCGGGACTTCAGCCCGTCGGCAATCTCCTTCTGGTTGTACTGCTCGGCAAAGTCGATCGCGGTCATGCGCTGCTGGTTCTTCAGGCGCAGGTCCGCGCCCTCGTCCAGCAGCACCTTCACGGTGTCGATATGCCCGCCGCGCGCGGCCATCATCAGCGGCGTGGTGCCGTTGGGGCTTTCCGCATCGATATAGGCGGCGTGATCGACGAGGTACTTCACCACCTCGTTGTGGCCGTTGGAGGCCGCGTAGTGCAGCGGCGCCCAGCCCTTCTTGTTGATCTCGGCCTCTTCGCCGTCGACCATCAGCTTCACCATGTCCAGCTCGCCCTGCAGGCTGGCCATCATCAGCGCGTTCTCGCCGGCCGGGTTGGTCTTGTCGAAGTCGATGTTCTTCGCCTTGATCAGCACCGTGGCGGCCTTGATCGATTTCTCGCGCAGCGCCAACACCAGCATCGGGTTGCCCCGGGCGTCGGTCAGGTTCGGGTCCACGCCGCGCGCCAGCAGTTTCTGCACCGTGTTGGCATCGTCGAATTCCACGGCCTTGCGCATGTCGTCCGCCGGCGCGGCCCAGCCTGCCGTGGCGGCGCCCAGCATCAGGGCGGCCGCCGCGCCACGCATCGTCTTCATGTCAAACATGAGCATTCCTGTCTATGTGCTTGAAGAGACTGAAGAAATTATCCGTCGTCTGTTCGGCGATGGTTTCCACCGGCACCCCGCGCAGCTGGGCAATGAACTCGCCCACATGGCGCACCCAGGCCGGCTCATTGGTCTTGCCGCGATACGGCACCGGCGCCAGATAGGGCGAATCGGTCTCGATCAGCATGCGGTCCAGCGGCACCTTCTTGGCGGTTTCCTGGAGGTCCGCCGCGCTCTTGAAGGTGACGATGCCCGAGAACGAGATATGGAAGCCCTCRTCGAGCGCCTGTTTCGCCACATCCCAGGTTTCGGTAAAGCAGTGCATCACGCCGCCGGCCTCGCGCGCATTTTCCTCGCGCATCACGCGCAGCGTGTCGTCCGCCGACGACCGGGTATGGATGATCAGCGGCTTGCCGGTCTGTTTGGCGGCGCGGATATGGGTGCGGAAGCGCTCGCGCTGCCATTCCATGTCGTCGACGCTGCGGCCATTGAGCCGGTAGTAATCGAGCCCGGTCTCGCCGGTGCCCACCACGCGCGGGTGAGCGGACAGCGCCAGCAGGCGTTCGAGCGTCGGGTCCTCGCCCTCCTCGTAGTCCGGGTGCACACCCACCGACGCATACAGGTGCGGATGCTGCTCGGCCAGCGCCAGCACGCGCGGGAAGTCCTCCAGCGTCACCGAGATGCACAGCGCGTGGGTGACCTGATTGGCCTTCATGTTCTCGAGCAGCTGCGGCAGCCGCTCGGACAGTTCCGGGAAATCGATATGGCAGTGGGAATCAACGAACATCGTCAGTCTCTGGATGCGGGTCAGTCGAGCCGGCGGCCGACGATCACGAGATCGCGCTCGATGCCATCGAGCACCGCCACGCGCGGCAGGTCGCCCCAGCGGGCGAAACCGTGCCGCTCGAACAGGGCCAGGCTCGGCGTGTTGTGGCCGAAGATGAAACCGAGCAGCGTGGTCACGCCCACCTGCGGGGCATGGGCGATGGCCTGCTCGAGCAGGTAGCGCCCCAGCCCTTGCCCACGGCGGTCCGCGTGTAGGTAGATCGACAGCTCGGCGGTCGCGCCATAGGCCGGACGGCCATAGAAATCCGAGTAGCTGAGCCAGCCGGCCATACGGCCCTCGGCATCCTCGCACACCCACAGCGGGCGGCGCTCCGGCTGATGGGCGTCGAACCACGCCTGGCGGGACGCCACGCTCACCGGCTCCGTATCCGCCGTGACCATGCGCGATGGCACCGTACTGTTATAGATCTCGACGATGCCGGGCAGGTCGGCTGGCGTGGCCAGGCGCAGGGTGAAATCGGAAATACGCATGAATAACAAATACTTGYGAAGCTAACTTCGCGTGGATGATCAGATTGCTACAAGGTCTGGGTCGGCCGTCCGGAATCGATGGCCTTGCCCAGGATTTCCTCGACGGCACGGCGCAGGTTGCGGCCATTGTCGTCCTCGGGCAGATGCACGCCCACGCCGGGGGTCTTCATCGGCGTACCGGCCGGCGTGATCCACGCCACCGTGCCCTGCACCTGGTATTTCTGCGGGCGGTCCAGCAGGGACAGCACCAGGAACACCTGTTCGCCAATCCGGAACGGCCGGTTGGACGGCACGAAGATACCGCCGCGCGTCAGGAACGGCATGTAGGCCGCGTACAGCCCCGCCTGGTCCTTGATCGACAGCGACAGCACGTTCGGCCGCTGCGCGGCGCCTGCCGTGGCAGGTTGGCCCGGCACGGTGGTGGGTGCTCCGGGTGCTGCGGGTGCGGCCGGACGCACGGGCGCGCCGGTGACTGGTGCATTCATTGTTTGACCCCTGTTTGGCGTTGCGCCCTGTCCGSTTGGTGCGGCGCTATTTGGCGCGTTTGACAAATCGACAGCTTGACTGCGTTAGCTTTTACCACGGGCGGCGCCCGATTCCTATCGCCCGGCGGCACTTCCCTGGAACAAATGCCGGTAATCGAGGAAAACGGACTCCATGACGAGGCGCGCCGCCAAYGGATGGTTCTCGTTGCGCCGATGGCCGACCAGCCGGGCGCTGAACGCCTGGAGTCGGTGGGCATCGGTGGCGCCGGCACAACGCGCCAGCGCCGCCTGCTCCTTCGGGAAATAGCGGACCGCGCCGGTGCCGACGCAGAGCGCCAGCAGGTCRTAGGTCCAGCGCTGGAGCGTGCCGAGCACGGCCGGCACCGGCAGCTTCTGRAGCTGCTCGGCGGCGGCCAGCGCGTCGAACGCGGCGCCCGCGCCCAGTTGCGAGACCAGCCAGCGCTGCATCGGCTGCTCCTCGGCTTCGGCGGCATGGAGCGCCGTCAGCGGCGATCCGCCAGCCAGCGCCAGTTGCGCCTCGGCATCGGCCACGCCCTGGCTGCGCAGCCAGTCCAGCGCAGCGGCGGCCGTGGGGCGCTCCACGGAAAACTGGCGGCAGCGGGACAGGATGGTCGGCAGCACGCGGTCCAGCCGGTCGGTCACCAGCAGGAAAACCGTGGACGGCGGCGGCTCTTCAAGCGTCTTCAGCAGCGCGTTCGCGCCTTCGGTCTGCAGGGCATCGAGCGGATAGACCACCACCACGCGCAGCCCGGCGCGGTGCGTGCCCACGCCCACGGCCTCGATCAGCGCGCGCACCTGCTCCATGCGGATGATCTTGCTTGGCGCCTTCTTCTTGGCGCCGCCCTCGGCCTCGCCATCCGCCTCGCCGCTCGCATCGAGCGCCTCGGGGCGGACCACCGTGAAATCGGGATGGTTGCCCTGGCTGAACCAGTGGCAGGCCCCGCAGGTATTGCACGGCTGGCCATCGGCAAGAGCCGACTCGCACAGCAGGCCCTGGGCGAAATGCAGCGCCAGGTCCCGCTTGCCAATGCCTTGCTGGCCATGCAGCAGCATCGCGTGCGGCAGCCGGGGGCSCAGCGCAGCCAGTCGTTGCCAGTCTTCTCGTTGCCAGGGATAAAGCATGCCGATTCAGTCAGTTAGCAGGGATCGCTCATGTATTGTCGGAGGGTGGCCAGCGGACATCATCGCCGCCATATAGGCCATCCRGATCAAAGGCTTGCGATGATTTCCTCGAGCGTTACGCGAATCTCGTCGAYCGAGCGCGTGGCGTCAATGACCCGGAAGCGCGCCGGGGCTGCCGCCGCACGGCGCAGGTACTCGTCACGCGTGCGCTGGAAGAAGGCGCGCGATTCGGCCTCGAACTTGTCCGGCGAACGCGCGCCGGCCAGCCGCGCACTGGCGGTCTCCAGCGGGACGTCGAACAACAGGGTCAGGTCGGGTTGCAGGCCGCCCTGCACCCAGGTTTCGAGCACTTCCAGCCGCCCGGTGGGCAGGCCCCGCCCGCCGCCCTGATAGGCGAACGTGGCGTCGGTGAATCGGTCCGAGATCACCCAGTCGCCTCGAGACAGGGCTGGCTCGATGACTTCGGCGATGTGCTCGCGGCGCGCCGCGAACATCAGCAGCGCCTCGGTTTCCAGGTGCATCGGCCGGTGCAGCAGCAGCTGGCGCAGGTCCTCGCCCAGCGGCGTGCCGCCCGGCTCGCGCGTGGTCACCACGCTGCCCGTATCGGCACGTGCGCGCAGGCGTTCGGCCACCCAGTCGATATGGGTGCTCTTGCCGGCGCCGTCGATGCCTTCGAAGGTAATGAATTTTCCGCGCATGAAAGGCTTATTTGCCGCGCTGGTATTTATCTACCGCGCGATTGTGTTCGGGAAGCGAATTGGAGAAATGGCTGCTGCCGTCGCCGCGCGCCACGAAGTACAGCGCATCGGACGGCGCCGGCGTSGTGGCCGCGGCCAGCGAGGCGATGCCCGGCAGCGCGATCGGCGTGGGCGGCAGGCCGGTGCGGGTGTACGTATTGTACGGGGTGTCCGTCTGCAGGTCCTTCTTGCGCAGGTTGCCGTCGAACGACTCGCCCACGCCATAGATCACGGTCGGATCGGTCTGCAGCATCATGTTCTTCCGCAGCCGGTTGATGAACACGGCGGCAATCATCGGCCGCTCCACGGCCTGCCCGGTCTCCTTCTCCACGATGGAGGCCATGACCAGCGCCTCGTACGGCGTCTTGTACGGGAGGTCCGGCGCGCGGGCGTTCCAGGCTTCGTTCAGGCGCTTCTGCATGGCGCGGTAAGCGTGGCGATACAGCTCGACATCGCTGCTGCCGCGCGCGAACAGGTAGGTATCGGGGAAAAACAGCCCCTCGGGTRACGGTTCCGTCGCACCGATGGCCTTCATCAGGTCTGCATCGGACATGCCCGCCGTGTCGTGCTTGAGTGCCGGGTTGGCATCGACCGCCGCCCGCATCTTGCGAAATTCCCAGCCTTCGATCACGGTAACTACATAGTGCGTGACCTCGCCCTTCACCATCTTCTCGATGATGTCGAGCGGCGTGATACCGGTCTCGAACTGGTAGCCGCCGGCCTTGAGGTCGGCGCCGTGGCCGGTGATGCGGGCCAGCAACTGRAACAGGCGCGGGTCCATCGACACGCCGCCGCGCTGGATCTGGCGGCCGACGSYGGYRACGCCCGAACTGGGCTTGATGATGACCTCGACGGGCGAGGCGGACAGGCCGACCGGCTGGTGCGCCCACCAGGCGAAGCCGCCGGCGGCTGCCAGGGCAAAGACCAGCAGGACCCCGATCAGACGCAGAACAATACGTTTCATGGAGGATTGGTGAATTTTGGCGACGCCAGGGTGATGCCAACGCCATGCCCCCAACGGCGGGTCGGGATCGGCAGGGCGGCGGGCCGGAATGGCGACAGCCCCATATAATACCGGGAGCCCCGCGCCGCCACGAGCCCGCATCGTCACGTTGCCGATTTGCCCTGGCGGCAAGCGTCCCTATATAGAGGAGGCGGCGGCACCCCATTCGGCGTGCCGCCGCCTCCCGTCACCTGTTCGCCAACCGGCCTGATTGCATGTCCAACGCAACTCCCACCCTGGCTTCGAGCCTTGAATCGCTGCGCCGCACCGGCGTAATCGCCACGCCTGCTGGCGTCGGGCTGATCCGCGTGGCCGGCGACGATGCCGCCGCGTTCCTGCACACCCAACTGACCAACGCCGTCGAGGATCTGTCCCCGGACACGGCGCGGCTGGCCGGCTACTGCTCGCCCAAGGGTCGCCTGCAAGCCAGCTTCCTSATGTGGCGCGATGCCGACGGCATCGTCCTGCAGATCTCGGCCGACATCCAGCCGGCCATCCAGAAGCGCCTGAGCATGTTCGTGCTGCGTGCCAAGGCCAAGCTGTCCGATCTTTCCGCCACGCATGGCGTGCTCGGCGTGGCCGGCCCGGCTGCCGCCGGCGCGCTCGCCGTGGCGGGCCTGCCCGCGCCGCAGGGTCCGCTCCAGGCAGCGAGTGCCGAAGGCGTCACCGTGATTCGTCTGACCGATGCCGATGGCGCCCCCCGCTGGCAGATCGTGGCCCCGGCGGAGCGCATCGCCGCCCTGCAGCAGACGCTGTCCGGCAACCTCGACGCCGCCGCGCCGGCCTTCTGGGACTGGCTCGACGTGCTCTCCGGCGTGCCGCGCATCAGCACGCCGACGCAGGAGCAGTTCGTGCCGCAGATGATCAATTTCGAGCTGATTGGCGGCGTGAACTTCCGCAAGGGCTGCTATCCGGGCCAGGAAGTCGTGGCGCGCAGCCAGTATCGTGGCACGCTCAAGCGGCGCATGTGGCGCCTGCATGGCGATGGCGAGGTACCGGCCGCYGCCGCCGAGATCTTCCGCCCGGAAGACCCGGAACAGCCGTGCGGGATGATCGTCAACGCGGCGCCGTCGCCTGAGGGCGGCTGGGATGCGCTGGCGGAACTGAAGATCGAGGCGGCCACGGGCGCGCTGCGGCTCGGCGCTGCTGACGGCCCGGCCGTGGCCACGCGTGCGCTGCCGTACGAAGTGCCGCTGCCGAATGCGGCCGAAGCGGCCGGCTGAATCTCCCCGGAGCGCCGACATGAGCGATCATCTGTACGTCTATTTCAAGGTACCGGACGAGCGGGCCGTCGAGGCCCTGCCCCACTGGCACCGCTGGATGGAAACGGTGGCCGAAGCCACCGGGATTGGTGGTACGCTCATGCGCAGGCCCGAGACCCGCGCCGGCCTGCAAACCTGGATGGAATGCTATGCCGATGTGCCGCCCGCCTTCGACGCCACGCTCACGGGCCTGTGGCACCAGAGCGGGTTGTCGCAATGGGTCAGCGGCGAGCGGATGGCGGAACGGTTCGTGGATCTCGATGTCTTGTAGTTGTCTTGCAGTGTGCTGCATGAAGACATCGACTGATCAAGTTGTAAAGGAAGTGCTATGTGCCTGATTCTGGTGGCCTGGCAATCGCACCCGGACTATGCCCTGGTGGTTGCCGGCAACCGCGACGAGTTCTATGCCCGCCCGGCGGCGGCCGCGCACTGGTGGCAGGATGCCCCCCACGTGCTGGGCGGTCGCGACCTCGCGGAAGTGATTGGCGAACCCGGTACGTGGATGGGCATTGCGGGCGCTGACGCCCAGCATGCCGGCCACGCCCACCCGGGCGCGCGCTTTGCCGCGCTGACCAATTACCGCGCGCCGTCCGAGAAGCGCACCGATGCGCGCTCGCGCGGCGAACTGGTGTCGCAGTTTTTGCGCGGCAACCAGAGCGCCGACGAATACCTGCATGCGCTGGCCGGCGACCACGGCGCCTACAACGGCTTCAACCTGCTCGCGAGCGATCTGCACGACCTCTGGTGGTACAGCAACCGTTCGCCGTCGCGCCAGCCGCAACGGCTCAAGCCGGGGCTCTACGGCTTGTCCAACGCGCTGCTCGATACGCCGTGGCCCAAGGTGCGCAGCCGCGTGGGCGCGATGTGCGAAGTGTTGGCAGCGGATAGCGGCCAGCCTACCGCCAGCGCGGAACCGTACCTGCAACTGCTGGCTGACGACCGTCAGGCGCCCGACTGGGAAYTGCCGCGCACGGGCGTGGCGCCGGAATGGGAAAAGCTGCTGTCGTCGTCGTTCATCCGCTCGCCGAGCTACGGCACGCGCGCCAGCACGCTGCTCCGCGTGCGGCACGATGGCCGTTTCGACTTCAGCGAGCGCAGCTTCGATGCGAATGGTCCGACCGGCGAGGTGATGTATCGCGGCCGGCTCAACGTGGCGCGCGACCCGGGCACCGTGCCGGCGCCCCGGTAATCACTGTTAAATCCGTTTCCGCATCTCCACGTGCGGGATGCCGGCTTCCTCGAATTCCTCACCCACCTGCTCGAACCCCACGCGCGCGTAGAACGGCGCCGCGTGGGTCTGCGCGTTGAGGATCAGTTCGGGATAACCGAGTTCAGCGGCCTTGGCCATCAGCGCGTCCAGCACCTTCGCACCCATGCCGGTGCCGCGCGCCACCTTCAGCACGGCCATGCGGCCGATGTGGCCGTCCGGCAGCAGCCGGCCCGTGGCCACGGGCGTGCCATCGGCGGCGAATGCCAGCGCGTGCCAGCTCGGCTCGTCCATGTCGTCCCATTCCAGTTCCACCGGCACACCCTGCTCCTCGACAAAAACGCTGTAGCGGATGGCGCGGGCGCGCTCGAGGGCTTCGRCCCAGGCGCAAACGATGACGGTCTCGGACATGATTCGATCCAGCTTGGAAGTCTGTAGAAAGGCGCAATGATACGCTGCGCAACGGGCGAATCGTAACGCAATGCACCAAACATCCTAGGGTTTCCCCGGTCGGCAGGCGCGCCGAAAATTTGTATGATGACCTGACTACCTGATCACTGCCCTCCCTCGCCGTGCCCGTCTTCCAGAAAATTCCCGCCCGCGCCCTGACCGACAGCGTTGCCGAACAACTGCTCGAGAAGATCGAAGGTGGCGCCTTCCCGCGCGGCGCCAAGTTGCCGACAGAGGCCGTGCTGTCCGAGGAATTCGGCGTCAGCCGCACCGTGGTCCGCGAGGCGATTGCCCGGCTGAAGTACGAGGGGCTGGTGGAATCGCGCCAGGGAAGCGGCGTATTCGTCACCGATCAGGCGGGCATCCGGCCGCTGCGCATCGACTACACCGATACCGGCACGCTCGAATCGGTGCTCCAGATCGTGGAACTGCGCCGTTCGATCGAAGCCGAGGTAGCCGCGCAGGCCGCGCGCCGCCGCACCGATACGGCCATGACCAATATCGACGCCGCGCTGGCGCACCTCGATGCCACCGTGGCCGAAGGCGGCGATGGCGTGCAGGCGGACGTGGCCTTCCACCGTGCCATTGCCGAAGCCACCGGCAACCCCTATTTCCTCAAGACGCTGGCCTTCCTGAGCCAGTACCTCGAAACCGCCACGCGGGTGACCCGCACCAACGAAGCCCGCCGCGAGGACTTCTCGCGCCAGGTGCGCGAGGAACACCAGACCATCGTCGCGGCCATCCGCGCCGGCGATGCCGATGCCGCGCGCAACGCCGCGCAGACCCACATGTACAACGCCGCGCGCCGCCTCGCCCAACTGGGCGAGGACACGCCGGCCGAACGCGACGGCCTCCGCTCGCACTGAAACACTTCCGTAGGAGATTCAATATGTCCCGCAATGTCGGCGTCATCGGTTTGGGCGCAATGGGCAATGGTGTCGCGCAGTCGCTGCTGCGTGCCGGTTTCAAGGTCCACGCCTGCGACCTGCGCCCCGAGGTGCTGCAACGCTTTGCCGATGCCGGCGGTGTGCCGTGCGCCAATCCGGCCGAACTCGGCGAACGTTGCGACGTGGTCATCACGCTGGTGGTGAACGCCGCGCAAACGGAAGCGGTGCTGTTCGGTGACAACGGGGCCGTGCCGGCCATGTCCGCCGGCAAGCTGGTCATCGCCAGCGCCACCGTGCCGCCCGTCTTCGCCGAGACGCTGGGCAAGCGGCTGGCCGAGCGCGGCCTGCTGCTGCTGGACGCACCGGTCTCCGGTGGCGCAGCCCGCGCCGCCAGCGGCGAAATGACCATGATGACCTCCGGCCCCGCCGAGGCCTACGCGCTGGCCGAGGACGTGCTGGCCGCGATGGCGGGCAAGGTCTACCGCCTGGGCGACGCGCACGGTGCCGGCTCCAAGGTCAAGATCATCAACCAGCTGCTGGCCGGCGTGCATATCGCYGCCGCCGCCGAGGCCATGGCGCTGGGCCTGCGCGAGGGCGTGGACCCGGACGCGCTCTACGACGTCATCACGCACAGCGCCGGCAACTCGTGGATGTTCGAGAACCGCGTGCCGCACATCCTCTCCGGCGACTACACCCCGCTGTCCGCCGTTGACATCTTCGTCAAGGATCTGGGGATGGTGCTCGACACCGCGCGCACCAGCAAATTCCCGCTGCCGCTGTCCGCCGCCGCACACCAGATGTTCATGATGGCCTCCACCGCCGGCCACGGCGGCGAGGACGACTCGGCCGTGATCAAGATCTTCCCCGGCATCGAACTGCCGGCGGCCAAGGCCAAGTAAGGGAGCGCGATGATGACTGCATCGACCCCATCGACCCACACGCCCCTGCTCGGCTGCATTGCTGACGACTTCACCGGCGCCACCGACCTCGCCAACACGCTGGTTCGCAATGGCATGCGCACCGTGCAGACGATTGGCGTGCCAGCAGCCGGTACGGCCGATGACGCCGTGCAAGCGGACGCCATCGTCGTGGCGCTGAAGTCCCGCACCATCCCGGCCGCCGACGCCGTCGCGCAATCGCTGGCCGCGCTGGCCTGGCTGCGCGCCCAGGGCTGCCGCCAGTTCGTGTTCAAGTACTGCTCGACCTTCGATTCGACGGACGCCGGCAACATCGGCCCCGTGGCCGAGGCGCTGCTCGAGGCGCTGGGCAGCGACTTCACCATCGCCTGCCCGGCCTTCCCCGAGAACGGCCGCACCATCTTCCGCGGTCACCTGTTCGTGGCCGATACGCTGCTGAGCGAGTCCGGCATGGAACACCATCCGCTCACGCCGATGACCGACGCCAACCTGGTGCGCGTGCTGCAACGCCAGAGCCAGAGCAAGGTCGGCCTGCTGCGCTACGACAGCGTGGCGCGCGGTGCCGACGAGACCCGCACGCGCATCGGCGCCCTGCGTGCCGAAGGCGCGCGGCTGGCGATTGCCGATGCGATCTCCGACGCCGACCTGTTCACGCTCGGCCAGGCCTGCGCCGACCTGCCGCTGATCACCGGCGGCTCCGGTATCGCCCTGGGCTTGCCCGAGAACTTCCGCCGTGCCGGCCTGCTGCCGCAACGCGTGGATGCCGCCGAGGTGCCGTCCGTCGATGGCCACGGTGTGGTGCTGGCTGGCAGCGCGTCGCGCGCCACCAATGGGCAGGTAGCGCACTGGATCGCCCAGAAGCGCCCCGCCCTGCGCATCGACCCMCTCCGGCTGGCCCGTGGCGAGCCGGTGGTGGACGAGGCGCTGGCCTTTGCCGCCGATCGCGCTGAACCCGTGCTGATCTACGCCACCGCCACCCCGGATCAGGTCAAGGCCGTGCAGGCCGAACTGGGCGTGGAGCGCGCCGGCCATCTGGTGGAGGCCGCGCTGGCTGGCATCGCCGCCGCGCTCAAGGCCTCGGGCACGCGCCGCTTCGTGGTGGCCGGCGGCGAGACCTCCGGCGCCGTGGTCCAGTCGCTCGCCGTRCAGGCGCTGCGTATCGGCACGCAGATCGCGCCGGGCGTGCCCGCCACGGTCACGCTGGACGCCACGCCACTCGCGCTGGCCCTGAAATCGGGCAACTTCGGCGGCGAGAATTTCTTCGACGAGGCGCTGCGCGCGCTGGGAGCGGCGCAATGAGCGGCAAGACGGAATCCGCGCTGCGCGAGGAGATCTGCCGCGTCGGCGTCAGCCTCTACCAGCGCGGCTACACGGTCGGCACGGCGGGCAATATCAGYGCCCGGCTCGATGACGGCTGGCTGATCACGCCGACCGACGCCTGCCTCGGCACGCTCGACCCGGCCGCCGTGGCCAAGGTCGGCCYGGACGGCAGTTGGGTGTCCGGCGACAAGCCGTCCAAGACGCTGACGCTGCACCGCGCCGTCTACGACAACAATCCGAACGTGCATGGCGTGGTCCATACCCACTCCACGCACCTGGTGGCGCTGACGCTGGCTGGCGTCTGGCAGCCCGACGATGTCCTGCCCCCTCTCACGCCGTACCACGTGATGAAGGTGGGTCATATACCGCTGATTCCCTACCACCGTCCCGGCGACCCAGCCGTGGCCGCGCGCGTGGCCACGCTGGCCAACGACGTGCGCGGCGTGCTGCTGGCGCGCCTCGGGCCGGTGGTGTGGGAAGACAGTGTCTCGCGCGCGGCGTACGCGCTGGAAGAACTGGAGGAGACCGCCAAGTTATGGATGATGCTCAAGGACCAGGCCGGCTTTGCCGACCGCGCCAGCCTCGATGAGGCTGCGTTGACCGAACTGCGCGACGCCTTCAAGGCGCGCTGGTAGCCCGGGCAGGCCCGACGTCGATCAGTAGAACGCCCCCCTAGGACAAAACGCGACGATTTTCGCGACGCGAGCTGCGTGGTGCCCCCGGCCCCGCGCGGGATGCGTGCGCGCCAACGATTGCCGGCCGTCATCCGACGGCCATGAAATTGGAGACCTCAAACGTGAATACTTCCCACACGGCGGCCGGCGCGGCTGCCATTCCCGCCAGCGGCCGGCTCGACGCCGACGCCGTCATCGAGAAACGCGCCTACAAGAAGGTGTTCTGGCGCATCATGCCGTTCCTGATGCTCTGCTACGTGATCGCCTACCTCGATCGCGTGAACGTGGGCTTCGCCAAGCTGCAGATGGCCCAGGACCTGCAATTCTCCGAAACCGTGTTCGGCCTCGGCGCCGGGCTGTTCTTCATCGGCTACTTCCTGTTCGAGGTGCCCAGCAACCTGCTGATGCACCGCATCGGCGCGCGCATCTGGATCGCGCGGATCATGATCACGTGGGGCATCATCTCGGCGCTCTTCGTGTTCGTGAAGACGCCGACCACGTTCTACATCATGCGCTTCCTGCTCGGTYTGGCTGAAGCGGGCTTCTATCCCGGCGTGATCCTGTACCTCACCTACTGGTTCCCGGCCGACCGCCGCGCCAAGATGATCGCGCTGTTCATGTCGGGCATTCCGGTGGCCGGCATGTTCGGCAACCCGCTCTCGGGCTGGATCATGGACGCCTTCCACGACACGCACGGCTGGGCCGGCTGGCAGTGGATGTTCTTCATCGAGGCCCTGCCGGCATTCCTGATCGGTGTCGTCACGGTCTTCGTGCTGCGCGACGGCATCGACAAGGCCCCGTGGCTCGACGCCGATGAAAAGCGCGTGCTCAAGCGCAATATCGAGGAAGACGAGCGCAACGCCAGCGCCGCCGCCACGGCCAACGGCCAGCGCGGCGTGCATTCGCTGGGCGCCGTGTTCAGCGACCGCCGCGTGTGGTGGATGTGCCTGATCTACTTCTGCTTCGTGACCGGCCAGTACGCGCTGACGTTCTGGATGCCGACCCTGGTCAAGGCCAGCGGCGTAAGCGGCAACCTGAAGATCGGCCTGCTCTCGGCGATTCCGTTCGTCTGCGCCATCGTCGTCATGAACATCCTCGGCCACAGCGCCGACGCCCGTCGCGAACGCCGCTGGCACCTGATCGTGCCGGCCCTGATGGGTGCCGTGGGCTTTGCCATCGCGGCCTCGTTCACCGACAATACYGTGGTAGCCATCGCCGCGCTGTCCCTGGCGGCCGCCGGGGTGTTGACCTGCGCACCGCTGTTCTGGTCGCTGCCGACGGCGTTCCTGTCGGGCATCGCCGCCGCATCGGGCATCGCCGTGGTCAACTCGGTGGGCAACCTCGCCGGCTTTGTCTCGCCGTACATGGTGGGCACGCTGAAGGATCTGACCCACAGCACGCAGCTGCCGATGTATGTGCTGTCCGGCATCCTGGTGGTGGGCGCGCTGCTGGTGTGGCTGACGCCCGCTAAGATGGTCAACCGCTGATTCCATTCCTCCTAGGAGACCGCCATGCCGCGCTTTGCCGCGAACCTCTCGATGATGTACACCGAGCACGATTTTCTGGACCGGTTCGCCGCCGCGGCGGCGGACGGTTTCCAGGCGGTGGAATACCTGTTCCCGTACGATCATCCGGCCGCCGAGATCCGCAAGCGGCTCGATGACAACGGGCTGACCCAGGCGCTGTTCAATGCGCCGCCGGGCGACTGGGGCGCGGGCGAGCGCGGCATCGCCGCCCTGCCCGGCCGCGAAACCGAGTTCCGCACCGCGTTCGCGCGGGCGCTCGAATACGCCGGCGTGATCGGCAACGACCGCGTCCACGTGATGGCCGGCCTGGTGCCGGCCGATGCGGACCGCGCGAAGGCGCGTGCCACGTATCTCGAGAACCTGGCCTATGCCGCCGCCTCGGCCGCCGCGCAGGGCGTGACGGTGCTGATCGAGCCGATCAACACGCGCGACATGCCGGGCTACTTCCTGAACCGCCAGGACGACGGCCAGGCCATCTGCCAGCAGGTGGGCGCCGCCAACCTGAAGGTGCAGTTCGACTGCTACCACTGCCAGATCGTCGAGGGCGACCTMGCGGTCAAGCTCAAGCGCGACTTCGCGGGCATCGGCCATATCCAGATCGCCGGCGTGCCGGACCGCCACGAGCCGGATCTGGGCGAACTGAACTATCCCTACCTGTTCAACGTGATCGACGAACTCGGCTACGACGGCTGGATCGGCTGCGAGTACCGCCCGCGCGCGGGCACCTCGGCGGGTCTCGGCTGGCTGAAGCCGTACCTCAATCGCTRAACTGAACGTCTACACGACTGAGCTGCAACCATGAATGTACTGATTACCGGCGGCGCCGGCTTCCTCGGCCTGCAACTGGCCCGCCTGCTGCTCAAGCGCGGCAGCCTGAACCTCGACGGCAAGGCCGTCACGATCGACCGCCTGACGCTGCTGGACGTCGTGGCGCCGCAGATCGACGATGCGCGCGTGCGCGTGGTCACCGGCGACCTCTCCGACCCGGCCGTGCTGGCCCGCGCGATGGATGCCGATACCGGCGCMGTSTTCCACCTGGCCGCCGTGGTCAGCGGGCAAGCCGAGGCCGATTTCGACCTTGGCATGCGCGTGAACCTCGATGCCTCGCGCGCGCTGCTCGAAACCTGCCGCCAGCTGGGCCACCGCCCGCGCGTGGTGTTCACGAGTTCGGTGGCCGTCTATGGCGGCAAGCTGCCGGCCGTGGTGCAGGACGACACCGCGCTGAACCCGCAGTCGTCGTACGGCGCGCAGAAGGCCATCGGCGAACTGCTGCTGTCCGACTACAGCCGACGCGGCTTCGTCGATGGCCGCGTACTGCGCCTGCCGACCATCAGCGTCCGCCCGGGCAAGCCCAACGCGGCGGCGTCGTCGTTCGCCAGCGGCATCATCCGCGAACCGCTGGCCGGCGAGGCCGCCAACTGCCCGGTGGCCCCCGAGACGTCGCTGTGGCTGCTCTCGCCGCGCGGCGCCATCACGGCGCTGGTCAACGGCCTGGAACTGGACGGCGCGCGCTTCGGCAACCGCCGCGTGGTGAACCTGCCGGGCCTGTCGGTAACCGCCAAGCAGATGGTCGAGGCGCTCCGGCGCGTGGCCGGCGACACCGTGGCCGACCGCGTCACCTGGCAGCGCGAAGAACGCATCGAGAACATCGTCGGCACCTGGCCGGCGGCATGGGACGTCACCCGCGCCGTCGAACTGGGCTTCCAGAGCGACGCGAGCTTCGATGACGTGATCCGCGGCTATATGGAGGATGCGGGAATCGGGGGCTAAACCGTCCGACTGCGGTTCGATTGCGGAGGTTTTCGTCCCCGAAAGCCTCCGCCCTACCGCTCCGGCTTCACCACCTCGTACGCCTCGATCGTCTCCCTGACCTGCCCGGGGATCGGGGCCGATTTCTGCGTGGCCGGGTCAGCGCAGACGTAGATCACCTCCCCGGTGATCAGGTGTTCGTCGCCGCGATACATTTCCACGCGGAACAGCATGCTCGAGCGGCCCAGGCGGGCCATGCGGCCGCGGATCTCCAGCACGTCGTCGAACCGCGCCGAGGCGTGGTATTCCAGGGTCGACTTCACCACGAARATGTCCACGCCGTGCGCGTGGAGCACGTCTTCGGGATAGCGGATGCCCACCGCGCGCCAGTACTCGGTCACGCAGATATCGCAATACGTCAGGTAGTGCGCGTTGAAGACGATGGACTGCGGGTCCACCTCGGCCCAGCGCACGCGCAGCGGCACGCTGTGGCGGAAATCCTCTTTCGCCATGTTTCGTATTCCCCAAGCCAATACGGGCGCCTCGAGGGGCGCCCGCATGTCATCGTCATTCAGCGAATTACTGTGCCTTGGCCAGGCCCAGCTTCTCGATGATGGCCTTTTCCTTCTTGACCGTCTCGGCGGCGAAAGCCGCGTACTGCTCGCTGCTCATGTAGTACGGCTCCATGTCGAACTTGGCGAGCGACTCGCGGTAGTTCGGCATTTCCATCGCCTTCTTGAACGCGTCATGCAGTTTCTGCACGATCTTCGGGTCCGTGCCCTTCGGCACCACCAGCCCGAACGGCGACGTCTGGACGATGCCCATGCCGAGTTCCTTTAGCGTCGGCACGTTCGGGAAGCGCGCCGAGCGCTTCTCGCCCCAGGTGGACAGCAGGCGCAGCTTGCCCTGCTCCACATACTGCGCCCACGCCGGCGTGTCCGCCACCGACATCACGTGGCCGCCCAGCAGGGCCTGCATCGATTCCGAGTTGCCTTTGTAAGGAATATGCGAGAACTGCACGCCCTGGCGCATGGCCAGTTCTTCCATGGTCAGGTGCAGCGTGGTCATCGAGCCTGGCGAGCCGTAGGTCAGCTTGCCCGGATTGGCCTTGGCGTAGGCCACGTACTCCTGCATCGTCTTGATCGGCGAATCGGCCGGCACCACCAGACCGAACGAATACCCGGCCAGGTTGATGACGTACGACAGATCCTTCACCGGATCCCAGTTGATCTTGGTGGTGTACGGCAGGCGGTAGACCGGCATGGCGACCTGGGCTAGCGTGTAGCCGTCAGGCGCCGTGGATTGCATCAACTGGGCCGGCAGCACGCCGCCGGCACCCGGCTTGTTCTCGACGATCACGGGCTGGCCGAGGATCTTCGAGGCGTTGTCGGCCAGCACACGGAACGGGATGTCGGTGGAACCGCCCGCCGTGTAGCCGATGATCAGGCGGATCGGCCGGGTTGGGAATTTTTCCGCCTGCGCGTGGGCCGGCAGGGCTGCGAAACCGATCGCGGCCGTGGCGGCGAGCATGCCCGCACGGGCGATGAAATGGCGGCGTTGCATAAGTCAATGTCTCCTTCTTCTGCTGCAGTTCTGCAATATTGCGACTTCAGGTCTTGAATGCTTGACGGAGCGCGCCGTTGGCGTCGGCGTGCGCCTGTAGTACAGCCGGCACGAAGCGGCCGAGCTTGAAAAAATCGTGAATCATCGACGGATAGTCGACCAGCGTGGCCGGCACGCCCGCCGCCTGGAGCTTGGCGGCGTAGGCCACGCCCTCGTCATGCAAGGGGTCGTAGCCGGCCACGGCGATCCAGGCCGGGCATACCCCGCGCACATCGGCGCCGGTACCGCCCCCGTCCAGCGGCGCGAAGCGCCAGTCGTCACGGTCGGCGTCCTGGCCCAGATAGTGCGAAAAGAACCACTGGATCATGTCGCCAGTGAGCAGGTAGCCCTCGGCCAGTGCGCGGTGCGAGGGTGTGTCCTGCCGCGCGCTCGTGCCTGGATAGATCAGCAGTTGCAGCACCGGCGCCAGGCCGGCGTTGCGGGCCGCCACGGCGCTGGCTGCGGCCAGCGTGCCGCCGGCGCTGTCGCCGCCGAGCGCGATCCGGGCCGGGTCGGCGCCCAGCCGCTCGGCTTCGGCGACGACCCAGTGCAGCGCGTCGAACGCATCGTTGGCGGCCGTCGGGAATTTCCAGTCCGGCCCGAGCCGGTAGTCCACCGACAACACCWGGCATTCCGCGCCCATGCAGAACGTGCGGCACAGCGCATCGTGCGAATTGACACTCCCCACTGTAAACCCGCCGCCGTGGAAATACACCAGCAACGGCAGCGGATCGGCCCAGCTTGCCTCGCGCGGTGCATAGAGCCGCACCGGAATCTGATGGCCGTCGCGCGCCGGGATGGCGAAGTTCTCCACGTCATGGACGGGCGGCGGCGAAATATCGAGGATCGGGGCGCTTTTCTCGTACGCAATCTTGGCGTCCGCCACGTCCAGCGCGTGGATCGGCGGGCGCTTGGCGCGCGCGATCAGGTCCAGCAACTGCGCAACTTGCGGGTCGAGCGGCTGGGAGGACTTGCCAGGAGGAACACCGGACGCGGAATCGGTCGGCAAAGGCTTGGCGGACATGGACTGACCCGAGGAAGCTGTCTCTGAATATTGTCGAGGTTCGAATAGTGAACGATCGTTCGTTTTCCGTATCATGCCAGCGTTTTGCGGTTGCAGCATGACGAAATCATTCCGGCGATGTGTTTTGGCGACGCTTTTGCGCGATCATCGACCACATCAGCGGCTATGCTGAGAGCGTATTCCATCGGGAGACACCATGACAGGCGAGCACTTGCAGGTTGTACACGGGGATATTACGCGGCTGGAGGTCGATGCCATCGTCAATGCCGCGAACAACGGCTTGTTGGGCGGCGGGGGTGTGGACGGCGCCATCCACGGCGCGGGCGGGCCGGCCATCATGAACGCGTGCCGGGCGATCCGCGATGCACAGGGCGGCTGCCCGACCGGCGAAGCGGTCATCACCACGGGCGGCCTGCTGCCGGCGCCCTATGTCATCCATGCGGTGGGGCCGGTCTGGAAAGGCGGGAGCCAGAACGAGGACGCGCTGCTGGCCAACGCCTACCGCAACAGCGTGCGGCTGGCCGGCGAGCAGGGCCTGCGCACCCTCGCCTTCCCGAACATCAGCACCGGCATCTACGGCTTTCCGCGCGAGCGCGCCGTGGACATCGCCATCCGCGCCGTGCGGGACGCCCTGCCCAAGGCGCCGAGCCTGGAGCAGGTGACCTTCGTCTGCTTCGATGACGAGAACTACCGCCTGTATCGCGAGCGGCTCACCTAGTCACCTTCACCACCCTCCACGATCGATCACGGCAGCGCGCTGCGGATCAGCAGATTGATCCGCTCGGGCTGCTCGTGGATGATCCAGTGCGTGCCTTCCGGAATCCGCTCCAGGCGCAGGTCGGGGACGAAGTCCTCCAGCCCGTCCGCGAGCGTCTTCGGTAGCGCGCGGTCGTTCTCGCCCCAGATCACCAGCGTGGGCACGCGTACGACGAAGGCCGACGGATCGAGCCGCGAGATGTCCGGCGCGGCTTCGCCCGGCCCGGGCGGGTGCATCGGCGAGGCGCGGTAGTAGTTCACACCCCCCGTAAGCGGATGGCTCCCGACATCGCCCGGCTGCGACCACGCCGCGTGGTACCGCGTGCGCGTCTCGCCGTTGAACCAGGCGGGCAGCCGGTCGGCATCGCCCGTCAGCATCTTCTCCAGCAGCGCGAATTCGTCAGCGGCCAGCGCCTGCTCGGACCCCGGCTTGCGCAGCCAGTTCATATAGCCCGATGCCTTTTGCTGCGCCGCATCGGCCGACAGCGCGCGCGCAAACACATAGGGATGGGGCGAGTTGATGATGATCAACTGCTCGACCAGATCCGGATGCTGGATGGCGAGGTTCCAGCAGATCGCCCCGCCCCAGTCGTGCGCCACCACCACGCAGCGCTGGTAGCCCAGCGCGCGCACGAACTGCACGAGATCCTCGACCAGATGCTTCGGTTTGTAGGCGTCCGGCTCGGCCGGCTTGCTGGACAGGTTGAACCCACGCAGGTCCGGCGCCACGGCGAAATGGGTCTGGCCGAACTGCGCCAACTGGTGCTCCCAGGCGTACCAGAACTCGGGAAAGCCATGCACGAACAGGATCAGCGGCCTGCCCTGCTCCCCGGCGCTCGCGTAATGGAGGCGGGTGCCGTTGGGCAGGTTGGCAAACTGCAGGTGCTGAATCACAGCGGGTGCGGTCATCGCGGTCTCCATCGCCACTCCTTTAYGTTAGGGTGGCTCGGTTCAGCCGCGCAGCGCGGCGATCAGGCCGGCGCGCACTTCTTTCTTGTCGCCGAACGGATCGCCCGGATTGCGCTGGCCGACGATGTCCTCCATGCGTTGCCGCACCGTCTCCAGCGCCTGCGGGTGGGAGTAAATATAGAAGCTTTCGTCGCGGATGGCGTCGAAAGTGAGCTGCGCCACATCGGCCGCCGTCACCTTGCCCGAATGCACGGCCTTGTCCGACAACGCCTGCGACACCAGTTGCGAGCGCGTGGGCGGTGCCTCATTGGCCAGCCCGGCCGGCCGGTTGCGCTGCGACTGGCTGATGCCGGTCGGCACGAAGTACGGGCACAGCACCGAGCAATGCACCTGCTCCGTGACCAGGCTCAGATCCTGGTAGAGCGATTCCGATAGCGACACCACCGCGTGCTTGGAGACGTTGTAGACCCCCATCGCCGGCGGGTTCAGCAGCCCCGCCATCGACGCCGTATTGACGATATGGCCCTGGTAGGCCGGGTCCTTCGCGGCGGCGGCCAGCATCAGCGGGGTGAAGATCCGCACGCCGTGGATCACGCCGTAGAGGTTCACGCCGAGCACCCAGTCCCAGTCCTTCTGGGTGTTTTCCCAGAGCAGCCCGCCCGCGCCGACGCCGGCGTTGTTGAACAGCAGGTGGACTTCGCCGAACGCGGTCATCGCCGCGTCAGCCAGCGCCTGCATGTCTTCGGCGCGCGACACATCGGTGCGCAGGCCGATGACTTGCACGCCCTGCGCCTTGAATTCGGCGACGGTTGTGTCGAGTGCATCCTCCTGCACATCGGCCAGCACCAGCTTCATGCCCAGCGAGGCACCGATCCGGGCGAATTCCTTGCCGAAACCGGACGCGCCGCCGGTGATCACCGCCACCTTGCTCTCGAACTGCTTCATATCGTCTCCTCCGGCAGATGCCTTCTTATATAGGGATGTCAGGCGGCGGACTGCACGTGGTAGCCCTGCCGCGGGAAATGGACGTTGACGGCGCCGGCACGCGGGTCCTGCCGGCGGATGGTGACCACGTGGCCGGTCAGCGTCAGCAGCACGCCGGCGACGGGATCCTTCGCATAATCGGTGGGCGTGACCGTGACCGGGTCGCCCGCCGCCAGGCCGCTGCCGGGCAGGATGGTGGTGTCGTGCGGCAGCGGGTCGTGGTTCAGCGCGTCGGCGATGGCGGTCTCGGGCGGCACCACGCGCAGCTTGCCGTGGCCGTACGCCTGCATGCGCGCGAACCAGGTCTTGACCAGCGGGTAGCCGTCGAGGATCGCCGCCAGCGGCGTGGCGCGGCGGATGAACCAGAGGTTGTGGAACAGCGAGAAATCGGCAATCGACAATTCCGGGCCGGCCACATGCGGCACGCCGGCTGCGAACTGCTCCTGCAGGCGGCCCAGCGTGTCGTGGAGCATCGCGGCGGCCTCGGGCAGCGGCATGCGCAGCGCGTTGGTATCGCCGCGCATGGCCTTGCGGTCGGCGATGAACGCCTGCACCTGGCCCGGCGTCAGGTGCGCCAGCATCGCCTGCACGCCGGCTGGCTGCATCGTGTAGGTGACCGAGGCCGTGAACAGCGCGCTGTCGATCCACGCCGCCGCCAACCGCGCCGAGGCAGCCTGGATGGCCGGATAGAGCGGCGGCTGGGGGGCCAGCCGGTCCAGCACGTCGCAGATCAGCGCCGTATCGCAATAGATGTCCGCGCCAATCTGCATCACCGGGGTGCGCCGGTAGCCGCCGGTCAGCGCCAGCAGGTCGGGCTTGGGCAGGATGGGTGGGATCTCCACCGCGTTCCAGGTCAAGCCCTTGGCGCCGAGCACGAGACGAATCTTCTCGGAAAACGGCGAGGTGGCGTACTGATGCAGGATGATGTCAGGCATGCGATGCGGGTCCGGTCAGGTCGGGTTGGATCGATTGGGGGCTTATTCCAGGAGGTCGGGCTGCTCGCGCACGATGCGCGCGTACAGCGGCTGGAACTGGAACCAGCCCGCCTGTGCGGTACCGACGATGGAGTATGCCTGCCGCGCCGCTGCCTCGCCAATCATCTTGAGCGGGGCGTTGGTRCGCGCCGMCGCRGCCTCCGCCAGSAGYTGCACCTGGCACGARCGCTCCATCGTGATGAACCACCACGCGGCYTCGTCCACGGTCTTGCCGACGGTCAGCAGGCCGTGGTTCTGGAGGATGGCGGCCTTGTTGTCGCCCAGCGCGTTGGCAATGCGCTGGCCTTCGTCGAGTTCCACCACCACGCCGCCGAAGTCGTCATACAGCGCGTGGTCGTCGTAGAAGGCGCAGACGTCCTGGGTSAGCGGATCGAGCTTGCGGCCCAGCGTGGACCACGCGCGGCCATGGGTGCTGTGCGAGTGCGCCGCCGCCACGGCGTCCGGCCGGGTCCCGTGCACGCGCGAGTGGATGGCGAACGCCGCCGCGTTGACCGGGTAGTCGCCCTCCACCACGTTGCCGTGGTGGTCGCAGCGGATCAGGTTCGACACCGTCACCTGGCTGAAATGGACGCCGAACGGGTTGACCCAGAAGGTGTCCTCGAACTCGGGGTCGCGCGCGGTGATATGGCCAGCCACGCCTTCATCGAATCCGAATTTCGAGAACAGCCGGAACGCCGCCGCCAGCCGCTGCTTGCGGTGCAGCCGCTCCTGCGCCGGGGTGTCGAACTTGGGCGGGCGCGGCAGGTTGCGGTAGCGGGCCTTGACCTCCTCGGACAGGCCCTCGGCCATGTCGTCGGGGCGGGGTGCGGATTGCGGGGCGTTCATGGGGTGTCTCCCTCTATATGTATACGTTTAGCGTCAGACCAGCTTCACGAGCTGCTTGCCGAAGTTCTTGCCCTTCAGCAGGCCGATAAAGGCTTCCGGCGCGCTGGCCAGCCCTTCGGCAATGCTCTCGCGGAACTTGATCTTGCCTTGGGCGACGTAGGTGCCCAGTTCCTTGAGCGCCTGCGGCCAGACGTCCATGTGCTCGGAGACGATAAAGCCCTCGATGCGTGCACGCGATACAAGGATCGCCCGCGGATTGCGGATCGGCATGTCCTGGCCGTCGTAGCCGGCGATCAGGCCGCACACCGCCACGCGCGCGAAGGCGTTCAGGCGGGCCAGCACCACGTCGAGGATGTCGCCGCCCACGTTCTCGAAGTAACCGTCGATGCCGTCCGGGGTGACTTCCTTGACCATCGCATAGAGTTCCTTGGCGTCCTTGGCGGCCTTGTAGTCCACGCAGGCGTCGAAGCCGAGTTCCTTGACCACGTAGTCGCACTTGTCCTTGCCACCGGCCACGCCGATCACGCGGCAGCCGGCCAGCTTGGCCAACTGGCCCACCACGCTGCCCACCGCGCCGGACGCGGCGCTGACCACGATGGTCTCGCCCGCCTTCGGCGCGATGATCTTGTTCAGGCCGTACCAGGCGGTCACGCCGGGCATGCCCACCGAGCCGAGGTAGGCCGACAGCGGGATATGCGTGGTGTCGACCTTCTGGATGCCGCCGCCATCGGTCACGCCGTATTCCTGCCAGCCGAACATGCCGACGACCTTGTCGCCCACGTTCCACTTCGGATTCTTGCTCGCCGCCACCTCGCCCACGGTGCCGCCGATCATCACCTCGCCCAGCGGCTGCGGGTTGGCGTACGACTTGCCCTCGCTCATGCGGCCGCGCATGTACGGGTCCAGCGACAAATAGTGGTTGCGCACGAGCACCTGGCCATCGGCCAGTTCCGGCACGGGCGCCTGCTCCAGCCGGAAGTTGTCGGGCGTGACGGCGGCCTCGGGGCGCGATGCCAGGACGATGCGCTGATAGGTTTGCTTCGACATGATGGGTTCCTTCGCTCGGTCAGGAGATACGTTCGGAAAAATACGAGAAAACGCGGCGCGGCRYTCAGCCGTCCGCGCCGGAGTCAGGCGAGCCGGGCTTGCGCTGGGGCGGCTTGCGCTTGATGTACTTGAAGGTGCCKGAGGCCTTGGAGACGATGGCGCCGGCCTCATCGACGATCTCGCCCTCGCAGAACACCATGGTCGAGGTGCGATGCACGGCCAGYCCGCGCGCGCGCAGCTTGCCGCGCCCCGGCGCCATAAAGCTGGTTTTCATCTCGATGGTGACCACGCCCCGGCCATCGGTGTCCATCGAACGGCCGGCGACGGCCATCGCCACGTCCAGCAGCGTCATCAGCACGCCGCCGTGGGCCATGTCCCAGCTGTTCTGGTGGCGTTCGCGCAGGTCGAGTTCGATCTCGCTGCGCCCGCCCTCCATGAAGTTGCAGCGCACGCCGAGGTCGGCCAGGAACGGGATCTTGAGGTTGAAGCCGTTGTCTTGTGTCATGGCTCAGATGGGGCTCAGGTTGCGCTCAGACCGCGCTCACGCCACCGTCGACGGCCAGGATCTGGCCGGTGATGTGCTTGCCCGCCGCCGTGGCGAACAGCAGCGCGGCGCCCTTGAGGTCTTCGTCGTCGCCCAGGCGGTGCAGCGGCACGCCGGCGCACATCGCCTCCACGCCCAGCCGCTCCAGCGAGCCCTTGGTCATCTTCGACGGGAAGAAGCCCGGCGCCAGCGCGTTGACGGTGATGTTGTGCTCGCCCCACTCGGCCGCCAGCGTGCGCGTGAAGTTGACCACGGCGCCCTTGGAAGTGTTGTAGGCAATCGTCTCCATGCTGCCCGGCGGGTTGCCAGCCAGCCCGGCAATGGACGCCACGTTGATCACGCGGCCATGGCGGCGCGGGATCATCGACAGCTTGCCCACGCGCTGCGTCAGCAGGAACAGGCCGCGGATGTTCAGGTTCATCACCTTGTCCCACGCTTCCACGGGGTGGTCTTCGGCCGGGGCGCCCCAGGTGGCGCCGGCGTTGTTGACCAGGATGTCGATGTGGCCGAGCCGGGCCAGCGACTCATCGGCCAGCCGCGCGATTTCGTCATCACGCGCGCCATCGGCGGCGATCCAGTCGGCCTCGATGCCGCGCGACTGCAAATGCGCCTGCGCGGCCTGCAGCTCGTCGGCCTTGCGGGCGGACAGCACGATGCGCGCGCCCTGCTCGCCCAGCGCCTCGGCAATCTGCAGCCCGAGCCCGCGCGAGCCGCCGGTGATCAGCGCGGTCTGGCCCTTGAGGTCGAACAGTTGCTGGATGGTRTGCATGCTTGTCTCCTTGTTTTCTTRTGGATGCGGGCGYGCMGGGGGTCAGAACCAGGCGTCCTGCATGTCCAGCGTCGTACGGTCCAGCGTGGCCAGCAGGTCGAGCTGCGGGTACACCTTCGGCAGCTCGAAGCGGAAGAAGAACGCCGCCGCCGCCAGCTTGCCGCGATAGAAATCGGCGTCTTCGCCTTGTGCCTGCGGCAGCGCGGCTTGTGCCACCAGCGCCTGCTCCAGCCAGATCCACGCCACCACCACGTGGCCGAACGCCTCCAGATAGACCGAGGCATTGGCGAGCGTGACGTTGGGGTCCCCTGCGGACCACAGCGTGGCGGTGACTTCCGCCAGCCGCTGCGACGCCTTGCCGAGCGCGGCGGCCTGCGCCGCCAGCGTCTTGTCGCCCGTGGCGACCGCACGCTCGCACGTGGCGCGCAGGCGCTCGCCGACCAGCCGGAGCGCGGCGCCGTCCTGCATCACGACCTTGCGGCCCAGCAGGTCCAGCCCCTGAATGCCGTGGGTGCCTTCGTGGATCGGGTTCAGGCGGTTATCGCGATAGAACTGTTCGACGTTGTACTCGCGCGTGTAGCCGTAGCCGCCATGCACCTGGATGGCGAGGTTGTTCGCCTCCAGACACCATTGCGACGGCCAGCTCTTGGCGATCGGGGTCAGGATGTCGAGCAGCAGGGACAGTTCACGGTGCCGCTCGGCCTCGCCGGCAGCCTTGGCCGCGTGTTCCTCGTCCACCAGCCGCGCGCAGTACAGGTTCAGCGCCAGGCCGCCTTCGACATAGCTCTTCTGCGCCAGCAGCATGCGGCGGATGTCGGCATGCTCGACCAGCTTCACCTGCGGGCTCGCCGGGTCCTTGCCGCCCGGGCCGACCGGCCGGCCCTGCGGACGGTTGCGCGCGTAGTCCAGCGCATGGAGGTAGCCGGTGTAGCCCAGCGTCACCGCGCCCAGACCCACGCCGATGCGGGCCTCGTTCATCATGTGGAACATGCAGGCCAGGCCCTTGTGGGGCTCGCCCACGAGGTAGCCGATGGCGCCAGCCTTGCCGTCCGGGCGATATTTCATGCCTTCGCCGAAGTTCAGCAGGCAGTTGGTGGTGCCGCGATAGCCCATCTTGTGGTTCAGGCCGGCCAGCACCACGTCGTTATGCTCGCCGAGCGAGCCGTCGCCATTGACGAGGAACTTCGGCACGATGAACAGCGAGATGCCCTTGACGCCCGGGATCAGCTTGCCGTCCGGGCCGGGAATCTTGGCCAGCACGAGGTGGACGATGTTGTCCGACAACTCGTGCTCGCCGGCCGAGATCCACATCTTGTTCCCGCGCAGCCGGTATTGCTGGCCGAGCGGCGATTCGCCTTCGTAGTCGGCCCGCGTGGTGATGTCCGACAGCGACGAGCCCGCCTGCGGCTCCGACAGGCACATCGTGCCGAAGAAGCGGCCTTCGAGTTCGGGGCGAACAAARGTGTCGATCTGCGCCGCCGTGCCGTGGGTGAGCAGCAGGTTGGCGTTGCCGATGGTCAGGAACGGATACGAACTCGTGCCGACGTTGGCCGCCTTGAAGTACGCGAACGCGGCCTTCTCGAGCGTGACCGGCAGCTGCATGCCGCCGTACTCGTAGTCCTGCCCGGCGGCCATCAGGCCGGCGTCGCAGAAGGCGCGCAGCGCGGTGCTGACTTCGGGAATGATGGTGACCGTCTCGCCATCGAAGTGCGGCTCGTTGGCATCGCTCTTCTTGTTGTGCGGCGCGAACAGGTCCGTGGCGATCTTCTCGCAGGTGTCCAGCGCGGCGTCGAAGGTCTCGCGCGAGTGGTCGGCGTAACGGGGAATCTGGGTGAGGTCCTCCGCCTTGAGCCACTCATAGAGCACAAAATTGAGGTCACGGCGGGAAAGAATCAGCGACATGGAATGCGAGGCTCCGGGCTGAGGGGATGAGGGATGTTGCTCCCCTCTCCCGCTTGCGGGAGAGGGGTTGGGGGAGAGGGCGGGAATGTCTCGATGCGATAGCGCATGTTGAACCGCCTGCCCTCTCCCCCGCCCCTCTCCCAGAGGGAGAGGGGAGACAACCATCAAGCGGGAGAAGACTTACAGCACTTCGAACAGCCCGGCAGCGCCCTGGCCGCCGCCGATGCACATCGTCACGACCACGTACTTCACGCCACGGCGCTTGCCTTCGATCAGCGCATGGCCGACCAGGCGGGCGCCGGAGACGCCGTACGGGTGGCCCACGGCGATGGCGCCGCCGTTCACGTTCAGGCGGTCCATCGGAATGCCGAGGGTGTCGGCGCAGTAGAGCACCTGCACCGCGAAGGCCTCGTTCAGCTCCCACAGGCCGATGTCGTCCACCTTCAAGCCGGCCTTCTTCAGCAGCTTGGGCACCGCGAACACCGGGCCGATGCCCATTTCGTCAGGCTCGCAGCCGGCCACGGCAAAGCCGCGGAACACGCCCAGCGGCTGCAGGCCGCGGGCGGCCGCCACGCTCGCGTTCATCACCACCACTGCCGAGGCGCCGTCGGAGAACTGCGAGGCATTGCCGGCCGTGACCACGCCGCCGGGCATGGCGGTGCGGATCTTCGACACGCCTTCCAGCGTGGTGTCGGCGCGGATGCCCTCGTCGGCGTCGATCGTCACTTCCTTGGTCATCAGCTGGCCGGTAGCCTTGTCGGCCACGCCTGCGAGGACCGTCATCGGCACGATCTCGTCCTTGAACTTGCCGGCTTCCAGCGCGGCGGCGGCACGTTGCTGGCTGCGCACGCCGTATTCGTCCTGGCGCTCCTTCGAGATGTTGTAGCGCTTGGCCACGTTCTCGGCGGTCTGGAGCATGCTCCAGTAGATTTCCGGCTTGTTCTTGTTGAGCCAGCTTTCCTGGATCATGTGGCGGTTCATCTCCTGCTGTACGCACGAGATGGACTCCACGCCGCCGGCCACGAAGATGTCGCCTTCATCGGCAATCACGCGCTGTGCGGCCATGGCGATGGTTTGCAGGCCGGACGAGCAGAAGCGGTTCACGGTGGCGCCGGGCACGGTCACCGGGCAGCCGGCGCGCAGGGCGATCTGGCGCGCGATGTTGGCACCGGTGGCGCCTTCCGGGTTGGCACAGCCCATCAGCACGTCTTCCACTTCACCCGCCTCGATCTTGGCGCGCGCGATGGCGTGCTGGACCGCGTGACCGCCCAGGGTCGCGCCGTGGGTCATGTTGAATGCGCCCTTCCAGCTCTTGGCCAGCCCGGTGCGGGCCGTGGATACGATGACTGCCTCGTTCATGTCTTGCTCCTCGGTATCTTGGTGTCTCTTGCGAGTTATTCAGTGTGTTCAGCGTGGGGCGGCGGGATGGCCTTCCAGGACCTGGGCCGACGTCGCCCGGACCACGCCGGCGGCGGTCATGTCCGCCCAGGCCTGTTCCAGCGAGCCGTTCAGGTCGATGGCGCGGCAGGCGTCCTCGATCACCACGACCTCGAAGCCGGCGGCGCGCGCATCGAGCGCGCTCCAGGCCACGCAGTAGTCCGTGGCCAGCCCGGCGCAGAAGACGCGGGTGACGCCATGCTCCCGCAGGTAGCCGGCCAGCCCGGTGCGGGTGGTGCGGTCGGCCTCCAGGAACGCGGAATAGCTGTCCACGTCCGCATGATGGCCCTTGCGCAGCACCAGCCTTGCGTGCGGGATACACAGGTCCGCATGCAGCGCGGCGCCCGGGGTCTCCTGCACGCAATGGTCCGGCCAGAGCACCTGCTCGCCATAGGCCAGCGTGGTGGTCTGGAACGGCGCGCGGCCGGCGTGGCTGGTGGCGAACGACGCATGCCCGGCGGGATGCCAGTCCTGCGTCATCACCACATGGCCGAACGCCCGCGCCAGCCGGTTGATGACGGGCACCACTTCATCGCCACGGGGCACGGCCAGCGCGCCATCGGGCATGAAGTCGTTCTGCACGTCGATCACCAGCAGGCAGTCCTGCGCGCCGTAGGTCATGGTCGAATCCGCTTCCTCACGCTATCTACTATCTATATCGGTGGCGGGTCAGCCGTTGAAGCCCTTGCCCTCGTCGGCCAGCTTCGTCAGCAGTGCGGCCGGCTTCCAGGCTTCGCCGTGATAACCCTTGGCGTAGCGCTGCATGGCCTGGACCACGTTGAACAGGCCAACCTGGTCCGCGTACAGCATCGGGCCGCCGCGGAACAGCGGGAAGCCGTAGCCAGTCAGGTAGACCATGTCGATGTCGGACGCCTTCGAGGCAATGCCTTCGTCCAGGATCTTGGCGCCCTCGTTGACCAGCGCGAACACCAGGCGCTCCACGATCTCCTCGTCGGAAATCTTGCGGCGCGTGAGTCCGAGCGCCTTCGAGTGCTCGACGATCATGTCGTTGACCTGCTGGTTCGGGTACGGCTTGCGGTCGCCCGGCTTGTAGTCGTACCAGCCGGCGCCGGTCTTCTGGCCGAAGCGGCCCAGCTCGCAGAGCTTGTCGGCGGTCTTCGAGTACTGAATGTCCGGCTTGTCCACGGCACGGCGCTTGCGGATGGCCCAGCCGATGTCGTTGCCGGCCAGGTCGCCCATGCGGAACGGGCCCATGGCGAAACCGAACTTCTCGATGGCCTTGTCCACCTGCTCGGGCAGCGCGCCTTCGTCCAGCAGATAGCCAGCCTGGCGGCTGTACTGCTCGATCATGCGGTTGCCGATGAAGCCGTCGCAGACGCCGGACACCACGGCAGTCTTCTTGATCTTCTTGGCGATCTGCATCACCGTGGCSAGCACGTCCTTGCCGGTTTCCGCGCCACGCACCACTTCCAGCAGCTTCATGACGTTGGCCGGGCTGAAGAAGTGCATGCCGACTACGTCCTGCGGACGCTTGGTGAACGAGGCGATCTTGTTCACATCGAGCGTGGAGGTGTTGGAGGCCAGGATCGCGCCGGGCTTCATCACTTCGTCCAGCTTCTTGAACACGATTTCCTTGACGCCCATTTCCTCGAACACGGCCTCGATGACCATGTCGGCGTCCTTGATGTCGTCATAGGACAGCGTGGTGTTCAGCAGGCCCATGCGCTGCTCGACCTTCTCCTGCGTGAGCTTGCCCTTCTTGGCGCTGTTCTCGTAGTTCTTGCGGATCGTGGTCACGCCACGGTCCAGCGCTTCCTGCTTGGTTTCCAGCATGGTCACCGGAATGCCTGCGTTCAGGAAGTTCATGGTGATGCCGCCGCCCATGGTGCCGGCGCCGATCACGGCCACGCGCTCGACCTTGCGCACCGGCGTGTCGCTGGACACATCGGGAATCTTGCTGGCGGCGCGCTCGCCGAAGAAGGCATGGCGCAGCGCGCGCGATTCCGGCGTGCCGACCAGGTACATGAAGCCTTCGCGCTCGGCCTTCAGGCCCTGCTCGAACGGCTTGAGCGAGGCGGCCACGGCCTCCACGCACTTCAGCGGCGCCGGGAAGTTCTTGGCTACGGCGGCCACGGTGGTCTTGGCGAAGGCCAGGAAGCCCTCGGCGTTCTCGTGGCGCACCTTCAGGTCGCGCACCTTCGGGTACGGGCCGGGGGCCGCGCCAACGTTCTGGGCGAACTTGATGGCGGCGGGCAGCACGTCACCGTCGACGATTTCATCGAACAGCTTCGAACCCGCAAACTTCTCGGACGGGATGGCCGTGCCCGAGACGATCATGTTCAGCGCATGCTCCAGGCCGATCACGCGYGGCAGGCGCTGCGTGCCACCGGCGCCGGGCAGCAGGCCCAGCTTCACTTCCGGCAGCGCGATCTGCGCGCCCTTGGCGGCCACGCGGTAGTTACAGCCCAGCGCCAGTTCCAGCCCGCCGCCCATGGCGACCGAGTGRATCGCGGCCACRACCGGCTTGGCGGAGGCTTCCACGGCGCGGATCACCGAATGCAGCGTCGGCTCCTGCGTGGCCTTCGGCGTGTTGAATTCGCGGATGTCGGCGCCGCCCGAGAAAGCCTTGCCGGCGCCGGTGATGACGACGGCCTTGACGGCCGCATCGTCCAGCGCACGGGTCAAGCCTTCGACGATGCCCAGCCGGGTGCTGTGACCCAGGCCGTTGACGGGGGGATTGTCGAGCGTGATGACGGCAACGCCGTCCTGAACCTGATACTGCGCTGTCATGCTGGTTCCTTTGGTCTTTGGTTGTCTCGGGATTCGAATTCTCGAATTTTTGTTACGGCCGGGGCCTTGCGCGGCGGTGTCGTGAAATGTCTCCTCACCCCGCAATCCCTTGCTCCACGGGCTGTCGGGCCCGAAAGCGGATCAAGCATACACAAAATAGCACGGTCGTTCAATTTCAATTTTCTGCGATGGATTCCCTGTCATGCGCGGGCTTCATGGCCGCTCCATCCGGCGTTCATGGTGAGCCTCGAAGCGGGCCGAAACCCTCAGGGGGAACCCGTAGGGAATCGGCCCGCTTGATGCCCGTCATGGCGGCGGAGGCACTTTTCAACCACCCTGCGGCCCGGGTTCGACTTTATTTGACGCCGCCCTCCAATCCACTAAAAAGGACAGGTTAGACTCGCGCCTTTTCGTTTTTATGGGTATGGCGTCCCCGCGCGCCCCGGCCGGCTTACGAGGCCGCCGGTATTCCCTGACGTTGCAGCGACCCTGTGTCTACCTGATGTCTTCCACTCACTCGCATCCCCATCCGCATCAACATCCCGTCGTCGAGCACGACGACCTGCGCCGCCAGCTCAAGGCACGCCACCTGACCATGATCGCCCTCGGCGGGGCCATCGGCACGGGGCTGTTCGTGGCCTCCGGCGCCTCGATCGCCCAGTCCGGCCCCGGCGGCGCCCTGCTCGCCTACTGCCTGATCGGCCTGATGGTCTATTGCCTGATGACCAGCCTCGGCGAACTGGCCGTGCACATGCCCGTGGCCGGCTCGTTTGTCACCTATAGCGCGGTCTATGTCGAGGAAGGCTTCGGCTTCGCGCTGGGCTGGAACTACTGGTTCAGCCTGGCCGTGACGATTGCGGTGGAACTGACCGCCGCCCARCTCGTCATGCAGTACTGGTTCCCGGACGTGCCGGGCGTGGCCTGGAGCGCCAGCTTCCTGGCACTGATGTTCGCGCTCAACGCGTTCTCGGTGCGCGGCTTCGGCGAGGCCGAATACTGGTTCGCGCTGATCAAGGTGGTCACGGTGGTGGTGTTYCTCGGTGTGGGCGTGCTGATGATTGTCGGCATCATGCACGGCGGGCCGCAGTCGGGCTGGCACAACTTCACCATGGGCGAGGCGCCGTTCGTCGGCGGGCTGCCGGGGATGTTCGCGGTGGCGATGATCGCCGGGTTCTCGTTCCAGGGCACCGAGACCGTGGGCGTGGCCGCCGGCGAAGCCACCGACCCGGCCCGCACGCTGCCGCGCGCCATCCGGCAGACGTTCTGGCGCATCCTGCTGTTCTATGTGCTGGCGATCCTGATCATCGGCGTGCTGATTCCCTACACCGACCMGAGCCTGCTCCGCAACGACGTGACCGACGTGGGCGTGAGCCCGTTCGCGCTGGTCTTCCGCCACGCCGGGCTGGCCTTCGCGGCGGGGCTGATGAACGCGGTGGTGCTGACGGCGCTGCTGTCGGCGGGCACCTCGAGCATGTATGTCTCCACCCGCATCCTGTACGGCCTGGCCGTCAGCGGCCGCGCCCCGCGCATGTTCGCCCGGCTGACGCCGAGCGGCGTGCCGTTCAACGCGCTGCTGATCACCACCGGCATCGGCGCGCTGTGCTTCTTCAGTTCACTGTTTGGCGACAAGGCGGTGTACCTGTGGCTGCTCAATACCTCGGCCATGACCGGCTTCTTCGCCTGGCTCGGCATCGCCCTGAGCCACTACCGCTTCCGGCGCGGGCTGGTCTACCAGGGCTACAGCGTGAGCGACCTCGCATACCGGTCCCCCCTCTACCCCTTCGGCCCGATCTTCGCCGGCGTGCTGTGTGTGGTCATCGTGGCCGGCCAGAACTACCAGGCATTCGCCGATATTGCCAACCGCTGGCCAGAGATCCTGGCGACCTATATCGGCGTGCCGATGTTCCTGGCCCTGTGGATCGGCTACCGGATCGTCAAAAAGACCCGGCTGATCGACTATGAGGACATGCCGTTCGACCTGCCGAAGGCAACGAAGCGGTAAGGGTGTTGAGGTTTGAGACAGTATGCGGGCAATTGATCCCGCGCAAGGCGGGCAGCGGTCGGATAGGTAGGCTGGGCGTTCACCTTTGAGTGGAGGCCCATATGGACGCCAGAGACATCGCCAGGGAAGTCGACGCGAGCCAGGATCTGGCAACCGAGCTCCGCGAACTGGCGGGCCGCCGCTTGGGGATTGCCGCCGCCGCTGGCAACGATACTGAATCGATCGTTCGCATGCTCGGACTTGCCGAGACCATACGTCGCATGGAGTCCCGTCGAGCGACGTTGCACTTCAACGGCACACGTCTCATTTGGGTTGAGAATGGCGCGCACCAGTCGTGGCATGCTGTCTCGGGCGCGCCCGGACATACAGACAAGGAACATCAGGCAACCCGGCATCTGGGGCCCATTCCCGAAGGCCACTACAGTGCAAGGCAAGACCGCCTGCAGCGGTGGGAAAACTACTCCTGGTCCGATCGACGACGGTGCATCATCCGCGCCTTCGGCATCGTGAAGGGAAGTGGAACCTGGCCGGGCTGCGTCATGTCCTGGGGCAAGCGCCGGGTATGGCTGGACCCACTCCCGGGCACCCGGACACATGGACGCAGCGATTTCTCGATCCATGGTGGCTGGGTCGCCGGCTCGGCAGGCTGTATAGACCTGACCTCCGACATGCCTTCATTCGTTGATGCATTTCTAAAGTATGGAAAGGACATGGATGTCGTGGTTCGCTATTGAACGTGGTTGTCGCATCCTCTGGTCCGTGCTGCTGGTCGTTCTTTTCCTAAGCGTGTGSGCGGACCTCGCGACGGTCGCCGGCATTCCGCACCCTGCTGACGACAACGGCCCGCCCCTCTGGCGGATCCAGGGATTCCCCAACCTTCGCGCATACTTCGAATCGAGCGGGGAACAGATCTTCCTGCTTCTGTTCGCATTGGCTGGGCTGTGGGTCCGGCAACGCCGCCGCTGGCTAAACTGGGCATGGTCGATGCCACTGCTGTTCGGCATCGTCCTGCACGCCTATATCTATCCCTGACATGCCCTGGTCCAATATCGAACGCGGGTTGCGGATGGTCTGGTCGGGGATGTTGATGTGCCACCTCCTGGCCCTTGCGCTCCAATGCCTGTTGGCGGCAGCCAATGTCCTCGAAGGCCCGCAGGCCACCTATCCCGTGTATGGGCCGATCTGGGAGTCGGAGGGGTTTCAGGACCCGCTCGCCCATCTTTACCGTCAGGGACTGACTGCCTGCTACTGGCTGTTCGCCCTCGCTGGGCTCTGGATCCGCCAGCGGTCAATATGGCTGAACTGGGCATGGTCGCTGCCCTGGCTCGTAACGACGCTGATCGGACTGTTCACCGGAGGTTGGCCGGTATAGTGCCCCTCGATCACTGATCACTGGATTGGTGATCGAGAGACGTCCACACCGGCGCGCCCCCGCCCTTTCGTTGACTTACGACGCCAGGTTCGGCGGCAGCTTGCCGCCGTTCGCGGCCAGCTCCGTCATGACCTTCTTGTGCAGCCAGATGTTCATGGCGGCGGAGTCGTTCATGTCACCGGTGTAGTTCAGCTCCTTCGCCAGTTCCTTGCGGTGTTCCAGGCTGCTGTCGATGCCGAGCGCCTTCATGGTGTCGACAATCGACGTCCGCCAGTTCAGTTGTTGCCCCGACTCGGTGACGGCCTTGTCCATGACCGCTTCCACATCGACGGCCGACAGCGGCTTTGCAGCGCCACCCGCGGCGCTCGCGCCGGCCGGGACGGTTGCGCCGGGGCTGGCCGGATTGGGGCTCGCGRCAGGCGAGGTCGTGCCGGGCGTGGCGGTTGCCGTGCCGGCCGGCGACTGGGCSGGCTGGGACCGGTGCAGCAGCTTGTTCAGAATGTCCTTGAAGATGCTCATGGCGCCTCCTGCGCAACGTTCGTTGTAGCGAACCCGTCCCGCAAGTTCCGTTCCCATCGTCGCACCACGCCACGCACGGCGCTTGAGCCGCCAACTGCCGCCATCGTTACAACGCGCGAGCGGAACGGTCGGGCGAYTCTGCAACGCCACCCYATCCCTCGCCACGCCCGGCGGCGTCCCGCACTGGCACGCATCGTGCGCCCCGGTTCCTTATTGATCGACGAACGATCGACGAACTCCAAGGAACCGACGATGAAGAACCCCTGGCTGAAGAAAAACCCCATGCTGAGCATGTGGCTGAGCGGCGCCAACGCCGTAGCGGGCGCCGCCCGAGGCCGCGCGACCGCCGAAGCCAAACGCCAGGCCGCGTTGGCAACGTCCAGCATGATGAAAACCACGACTGATGCCTGGCTGGCCGCCCTCACCCCGGCTGCGCCTACTAAGAAGCGTGCCAAGACAAAGAGCCGCCCGGGCGCGGGGCGGCGGAAGTAACCCTCAAACCTCCAGCCACTCCTTCCGCACCTGTCCATTCGCCTTCAGTTCGGTCGGCGTGCCCTCGAACACGATGTGGCCGTGGCCCATGACGTACACCCGTTGGGAGATATCGAGCGCGATCGCCAGTTTCTGTTCGATCAGCAGCACCGACACGCCGCGCTCCTTCAGCGTCTTCAGGAAATCGCCGACCAGCGCCACGATCATGGGCGCGAGGCCTTCGGTGGGTTCGTCGATCAGGATCAGGTCGGGGTCGCCCATCAGGGTGCGGCACAGCGTCAGCATCTGCTGTTCGCCGCCCGAGAGCACGCCGGCTGACGTGTTCTCGCGCTCCTTCAGCCTTGGGAACATTTGATACATATCGTCCACCGACCAGCGCGGCGATGACTGGCGCGGGTTGCGCTTCTCGCCCAGCAGCAGGTTCTGGCGCACGGTCAGGCTTGGGAAGATGTCGCGGTTCTCCGGCACATAGCCGATGCCCGCATGGGCGATCTCGAACGTGCGGCGGCCCAGGATTTCCTCGTCGCGGAAGCGCACGGACCCCTCGGCCTTGACCATGCCGAGGATCGCCTTGGCCATGGTCGAGCGTCCCACCCCGTTGCGGCCCAGCAGCGCCACGATCTCGCCCTCGTCGATATGGGCGTCCACGCCGTGCAGGATGTGGCTCTTGCCGTAATAGGCGTGCAGCCCGGTAACGTCCAGCATCCGCTTGCCCATCAGTGCGCTCCTTCCGGCACGGGTTCGTCGAGGCTCGTGCCCAGGTAGGCTTCCTTGACCTTGCGGTTGTTGCGGATGGCCTCGGGGGTGTCCGTGGCGATGACCTCGCCGTAGACCAGCACCGAGATCCGGTCCGCCAGGCCGAAGACCACGCTCATGTCGTGCTCCACCATCACCAGCGTCTTGCCGACCGTGACCTTGCGGATCAGTTCGACCGCGTGGTCCGATTCCGACCGGCTCATGCCGGCCGTGGGCTCGTCCAGCAGGATCACCTCGGCGCCGCCCGCGATGGTGATGCCGATCTCCAGCGCGCGCTGCTCGGCATAGGTCAGCAGCCCGGCCTGCGAATTGCGCCGATGCTGCATGCCGATCAGCTCCAGCACCTCGTCTGCCCGCTCGCGGGCGTCGCGCAGTTCGGAGAGCCGGTGCCAGAACGAATACTTGTAGCCGAGCGACCACAGCACCGCGCAGCGCAGGTTCTCGAACACGGACAGCCGGTGGAAGATATTGGTGATCTGGAAGCTGCGTGAGAGCCCCATCCGGTTGATCTCGAACGGCCGCAGCCCGCTGATGGGCTGGCCGTTCAGCCTGACCGTGCCCGAGCTAGGCGCAAACCGCCCCGAGATCAGGTTGAACGTGGTGGACTTGCCCGCCCCGTTCGGCCCGATCATCGCGTGGCGCTCTCCCTTGCCGATGGCCAGCGTCACGCCACGGATGATCTCGGTCTGGCCGAACTTCTTGCGCACATCGATGAGTTCCAGCGCGGGCGTGCCCCCGCCTGTCATGGCCGCCGTCATGCCTGACCTCCGAATTCCGCCTGGATCTTGTCGAGTTCGGCGCGCACGCGGCCCCCCGCCCAGCGCCACGCCACGTAGCCCACGGCCCAGAGCGCCGCCGCGAAGATCCACGGGGCCACCGTGCCGGCGTCGAACGCCACGCCGAACAGCCGCATCGCCGTGCCGTTGGCGCTATCCACCTGCACCTTGTAGACCAGCTCCACGGTCAGGATCAGCGCCGCCAGCAGCACCAGGCCGGCCACGGCCGCCTGGCCGTAGCTGGGCAGCATCCGCCCGAAGCGCTTCTTCGCCAGCAGCGGCATCTGCATCAGCAGCAGGCTGGCGATGCCGCCCGGCACGAACATCACCATCATCACGAAGAACAGGCCGAGATAGAGCAGCCAGGCCTTGGTCAGGTCCGACAGCGCCACCGCGAACAGTACGAAGACCACGGCGCCGATCACCGGACCGAAGAACACCCCCGCACCGCCGATGAAGGCCGCCAGCAGCACGCCGCCCGAGCGCACCGCGCTGACGTTCTCGGCGGAGACGATCTCGAAGTTGATCGCCGACAAGGCCCCGGCGATACCCGCGAAAAATGCCGAAAGAATCACTACGAGGAAGCGGACGCGCTGGGTGTTGTAGCCGATGAATTCGACGCGCTCCGGGTTGTCGCGCACGGCGTTGGCGATGCGGCCGAGCGGCGTCTGGGTCCAGGCGTACATCGCCACCATGGACGCCAGGCACCAGAGGGCAATCAGGTAATAGACCTGCCGGCCCGGGCCAAAGGTGATGCCCAGGAAGGGATCGCCGACCACCCGGTTCGTGGAAATGCCGCCCTCGCCGCCGAAGAAGTCCGGGAACATCAGGGAGCTGGCGAACACCATCTCACCGATGCCCATGGTGATCATGGCRAAGGTCGTGCCGGACTTCTTGGTCGTCACGTAGCCGAACAGCACGCCGAAGAACGCGCCGGCCAGCCCGCCCACCAGCGGCAGCATCGACACCGGCAGCCAGACCTTGCCGGCACCGATCATGTTCAGCACATGCACGGCGATGAACGCGCCGAGGCCCGCGTAGACCGCATGGCCGAAGGACAGCATGCCGGTCTGCCCGAGCAGCATGTTGTACGACAGCGCGAAGATAATCATGATGCCCATCTGGGACATCAGCGTCACGGCGAAGCCGCCCGTGAAGATCATCGGCATCACCAGCATCAGCAGCGCCGTGGCGCCCCAGATGATCCAGCGGGCGAGGTTGAGCGGGCGGTAGCGCATGGTGCGGCCGGTGACCACCGCGTTGGGAGTCTGTTGCATGGTCGTGGTCTCCATCGCTCAACTCTCCCGGGTGCCCATGAGCCCGCGCGGGCGGAAAATCAGCATCACCACGAGCAGCAGGTACGGCATCACGGGCGCCACCTGGGCCACCGTGAGCTTCCAGACCGAACTCAGTGGCGTGGCGTCGCTGACGTTGAGCCCCAGGCTGCCGAACAGGCCSGCCAGCGAGGCGTCGATCGTCACCGCGAAGGTTTGCAGCACGCCAATCAGRATCGAGGCGATGAACGCCCCCACCAGCGACCCCATGCCGCCCACCACAGCCACCACGAAGACGATGGAGCCCACCGCCGCCGCCATCGACGGCTCGGTCACGAAGGCATTGCCGCCGATCACCCCCGCCAGCCCCGCCAGCGCGGCGCCGCCGCCGAAGACCATCATGAACACGCGCGGCACGTTGTGGCCGAGGGCCTCGACCATTTCCGGGTGCGTCAGCGCGGCCTGGATCACCAGCCCGATGCGGGTGCGGGTCAGCACGAGGTAGATCGCCACCAGCATGCCGAGCGAGACCAGCATCATGAACGCCCGGTAGGTGGGGAAGGACGAGGTGAACACCGTGAACAGCGGCCCGTCCAGTTCCGGCGGAATCCGGTACGGCACCGCGGCCAGTCCCCAGACCAGCTTCACGCCTTCCTCGATCAGGTAGGCCAGGCCGAAGGTGAATAGCAATTCGGCGACGTGACCGAACTTGTGCACGGTGCGCAGCCCGAAGCGCTCGACCAGCGCGCCGGCTCCGGCCACCAGCAGCGGGGCCAGGATCAGCGCCGGCCAGAAGCCGATCTTGCTGGCGATGGTGTAGGCAAAGTAGGCGCCCAGCATATAGAAGCTGGCATGCGCGAAATTGAGCACGCCCATCATGCTGAAGATGAGCGTGAGCCCCGATGACAGCATGAACAGCAGCAGCCCGTAGCTGATGCCGTTCAATAGCGAAATGACGAAAAATTCCACGGCGGGTCCTTCGGTGGACGTGTGGCGCCCAGGGCAAAAGCGTGATTGTCCGCCGATCCGGGGCAGACGGAAACCCGTCCGGCCCCGGATCGCTCAGATGCCGGTCGCGGCCGGATCAGCCCGGGCGCTTCATCTGGCAGGACGTGGGCTGGGCGGCCACGAACTGGTCGAGCTCCGCGTTCGTCTTCCAGCCGTAGCCGGTGTTCTCGGCGTCGTACTTGACTTCCTTGCCGTCCACCTTGGTCCACGTGGCCACCACGAGCGRCTGCTGCGCCTGGTGGTCGGTGTTACGCATTTCCACGGTGCCGTTCATGCTCTCCACCTTGAGCCCCTCCAGCGCGTGGGCCACCTTCACCGGATCGGTGGAGTTGGCCTTCTTCATGGCCTGGCTCAGCATGGCGATGCCCGTGTACGACGCCATCACGTAGAAATCGTCGTTGTACTTCTTCTTGAAGCCCTCGATGATGTCCGAGCCCTTGAACCCCTTGTTGTTCGGGTTGTAGTAGCCCACGTACTTGACCCGCTCGGCGCCGGCAGCGCCCATGGCCGTTGCCACGCCCGTGGTGCCGGCATAGTAGGTGTAGTAGTTCGTGGTCAGCCCGGCGTCCTTGCCGGCCTTGATCAGCAGGGCCAGGTCGCTGCCCCAGTTGCCGGTGATGACCGTGTCGGCGCCCGACGCCTTGATCTTGGCCGCATACGGCGCGAAGTCCTTGACCTGCGCCAGCGGGTGCAGATCCTCGCCCACGATCTGGATGTCCGGACGTTTGCGCTTCAGGTAGTCCTTGGCGGCGCGCGTCACCTGGTGGCCGAACGAGTAGTTCTGGTTGATCAGGTAGACCTTCTTGACGTTCTGGTCCTTGGCCAGGAAGGTGGTCAGCGCCTCCATCTTCATGTCCGAGTTGGCGTCCAGCCGGAAGTGCCAGTAGTTGCACTTGCTGTTGGTCATGTCCGGGTCAACCGCCGCGTAGTTCAGGTAGACGATTTCCTTGCCCGGATTGCGCTCGTTGTGCTTGGCCACCGCGTCTTCGAGCGCCAGCCCCACCGAGGAGCCGTTGCCCTGCACGATATAGCGGATGTTCTGGTCCACGGCCTGCTTCAGGATGGTCAGGCTTTCCTGCGGCGACAGCTTGTTGTCAAACCCCACCACCTCGAACTTGTGCGCGCCGGCCCAGTTCTTCTGGTTGGCCACCTCGGCCACGTATTGCCAGCTCTTGAGCTGGTTCTGTCCCACCGGGGCCATCAGCCCCGACAGCGGATCGATGAAGGCAATCTTCACCGTCTCCGCCCCCGCCATGCCCGACACCAGCGTGGAACCCAGTGCCGCAAATACCGCCACACCAGCCACCAGCGGACGCATCTTCGTCATACCTGTCTCCTTCACTCTCGTTATCGAATGGCGATTGGCACCGCCGCGGGCGGGGTTGCCGCCTGCCTGTTGCTGCCTGTTATGGATGGGAATTGCACCCGGCCCCGGTCTACGCCGGTTGACTCAGGCGGTTGGCAGCTTGTAATCCTTGAACTGCTCGCGCAGCTTGAGCTTCTGCATCTTGCCGGTGGCCGTCAGCGGCATCTCGGTGACGAACGCCACGTCGTCCGGGATCCACCACTTGGCGACCTTGCCCTCGAAGAAGGCCAGCAGCGCTTCGCGCGTGATGTCCATGCCGGGCCGCCTGACCACCACCAGCAGCGGGCGCTCGTCCCACTTGGGGTGATAGGCGGAGATGCACGCGGCCATATGCACCGCCGGGTGGGCGGCAGCCACGTTCTCGACGTCGATGGACGAAATCCACTCGCCGCCGGACTTGATCACGTCCTTGCTGCGGTCCGTGATCTGCATGTAGCCCTCTTCGTCGATGGTCGCCACGTCCCCKGTGGGGAACCAGCCATCGACCAGCGGCGTGTTGTCGTTGCGGAAGTAGGTGGAAATCACCCACGGGCCGCGCACATACAGGTCGCCGAAGGCCTTGCCGTCCCACGGCAGCTCGGCGCCTTCGCCATCGACGATCTTCATGTCGACGCCATAGATCACCCGGCCCTGCTTCTCCAGGATCTTGTGGCGCGCGTCCTCGGGGAGGTCCTCATGGCGGGCCAGCAGCTTGCACGAGGTGCCCAGCGGCGACATCTCGGTCATGCCCCAGGCGTGGATCACCTCCACGTCCAGCGCCTCGAGCGCGCGGATCATGGCCGGCGGCGCCGCCGAACCGCCGATCACGGTGCGACGGAACGTCGAGAATTTCAGATTGTTCGCATTGACATGCTGGAGCAAACCGAGCCAGACCGTCGGCACGCCAGCGGAAAAGGTCACCTTTTCCTGTTCGAACAGTTCGTAGAGCGAGGGGCCGTCCAGCTTGGCCCCCGGCAGCACCAGCTTGGCGCCGACCAGCGGCACCGAGTACGGCAGGCCCCAGGCGTTGACGTGGAACATCGGCACGACGGGCAGGATCACGTCCCGCGCGGAGCAGCCGAGCGCATCGGGCAGCGCGGACGCATACGAGTGCAGCACCGTGGACCGGTGCGAATACAGCGCGCCCTTCGGATTGCCGGTGGTGCCCGAGGTGTAGCAGAGGCTGGAGGCCAGGTTTTCGTCGAATTCCGGCCAGGTGTAGTCGCCATCCTGCGCGTCGATCAGGTCCTCGTAGCAGAGCAGCGGCACCTTGGCGTCGGCCGGCATGTGGGCGCGGTCGGTCATCATCACCCAGCCCTTCACGTTCGGGCAGTGCGGCGCCACGCCTTCCACCAACGGCAGGAAGGTGGCGTCGAAGAACACGTAGCGGTCTTCGGCGTGATTGACGATATAGGCGATCTGTTCCGGGAACAGCCGGGGATTGATGGTGTGGCAGACGGCGCCCATGCCGGAGACGCCGTAGTAGATCTCCAGGTGGCGATAGCCGTTCCACGCCAGCGTGCCGACCCGCTCGCCCTGCTGCACGCCGAGCGCGCCAAGGGCCTGGGCCACCTTGCGGGCCCGCAGTTCGCAATCGCGGTAGGTGTAGCGGTGGAGGTCGCCCTCGGTCCGCCGCGAGACGATTTCTGTGCTGGCGTAATACCGCGCAGCGTGCTTGATGATGGARGAAATGAGCAGCGGCGCGCTCATCATTTGACCCATCAATGCCATGGAATGTCTCCAGTCTTGTCGTGGTCGGCAGAGAAAAACGAACAACCGTGCTTATTTTTGGCGGAATGTTCCCGTGCTCCTCGCCGCATGCGCGTCCACGTCATGCACGAGATTGATGTCCGCTATCGATAAGGCATGGCGCCCCGGTGGACACCCCCTCGGCCGACAGGGGAAAACCGGTGCAAGTACAATACTGCGTGCCCTGATGCGTCTCAATATGTCGTTTTCCCCTAGCCTGCAAGCGCACTTCGGCACCCCCTATTCACCTCCGCAGATCGCAAAGCAGGACGTCGATGCCCCCTGAGTCCCCCGTACCGTTCCGCACCGCGCCCGGCTTTGCCGCGCTGGGCGAGCGCTTCTTCACGCGCCTGCAGCCCACGCCGCTGCCCTCGCCCTACCTGGTCAGCGTGGCCCCGGCTGCCGCCGCGCTGCTGGGCTGGAACCCGCAGACGATCGGCGCCGAAGCCAGCCAGCCGGACTTCCTCGACACCTTTATCGGCAACCGCGTGCCTGACTGGGCCGACCCGCTGGCCACGGTCTACTCGGGCCACCAGTTCGGCGTCTGGGCCGGGCAACTGGGCGATGGCCGTGCCATCCGCCTCGCCGAGGCCGAGCGCGACGACGGCCCGTGGGAAATCCAGCTCAAGGGGGGCGGCCTGACGCCCTACTCGCGCATGGCCGATGGCCGCGCGGTGCTGCGCTCGTCGATCCGCGAATACCTGTGCTCCGAGGCCATGTACGCGCTGGGCGTGCCGACGACGCGGGCGCTGGCCATCGTCGGCTCGGACGCTCCGGTGCGCCGCGAGACCATCGAGACCGCCGCCGTGGTCACGCGCCTGGCGCCGAGCTTTATCCGCTTCGGCCATTTCGAACACTTCGCCGCGCGCGAGGACCATGCCGCGCTGCGCGAGCTGGCCGATTTCGTCATCGACCGCTTCTACCCCGCCTGCCGCGACGCCGGCGGCAACCCCTACCAGGCGCTGCTGCGCGAGGTCTCGCTGCGCACTGCGGACATGGTGGCGCACTGGCAGGCCGTCGGCTTCTGCCACGGGGTGATGAACACGGACAATATGTCGATCCTGGGCCTGACCATCGACTACGGTCCGTTCGGCTTCCTGGACGCCTTCGACGCCAACCATATTTGCAACCATTCCGACCAGCAGGGCCGCTACGCCTACAGCCAGCAGCCCCAGGTGGCGTTCTGGAACCTGCATTGCCTGGCGCAGGCGCTGCTCCCGCTCTGGCGCGATACCGATGCGGCCGATGCAGCCGATCCCGAGGCCGCCAAGGAAGCAGCGAAGGAAGCTGCAGTGGCCGCCGCGCGCGAGGCGCTCGACCCGTTCCGCGACCGCTACGCCGCCGCCTTCTTCCGCCACTATCGCGCCAAGCTGGGCCTGCGCCCGCTGGGCGGGCAGGAAAACGAGGACGAGGCGCTGCTGACCAACCTGTTCCGGGTACTGCACGCCAACCGCGTGGACTACACCTTGTTCTGGCGCAACCTCGCCCGCATCTCGGGGAAGGATGCGAACGCCGACACCCCGGTGCGCGACCTGTTCCTGGACCGCGCCGCCTGGGACGCCTGGGCGGCCGAATACCGCGCCCGGCTGCAGGCCGAGCAGTCCGACGACGCTACGCGCGCCGCCGGCATGCTCGCCGTGAACCCRAAGTACATCCTGCGCAACCACCTCGCAGAAACCGCGATCCGCGCCGCGCGCGACAAGGATTTCTCCGAGGTAGACCGGCTGCTGGCCGTGCTGTCCCGGCCATTCGACGAGCAACCCGAGTCGGAAGCCTATGCCGCCCTGCCGCCGGACTGGGCGTCCGGGCTCGAAGTCAGTTGCTCGTCGTGACATCGACATAACGTGAATTTCTGAATCTGTAAGGATTGCSGCGCGAGTCCGACCAAGCAAGACTGGGGCCCCGCGCCACCGCCTAATGAGAAGGACGCAAGATGACCACCAAGAAAACCGACGCCGAATGGCGTGAGCAACTTTCCGACATCGAGTACCGCGTCGCGCGCGAAGCCGCCACCGAGCGCCCGTTCACGGGCCGCTACTGGGACCACTGGAACCAGGGCATCTACCACTGCGTGGGGTGCGGCACGCCGCTGTTCGAATCGGCCACGAAGTTCGACGCCGGCTGCGGCTGGCCCAGCTATTTCAAGCCAATCAACGGCGAGGTAATCGACGAGCACACGGACCACACCCACGGCATGACCCGCGTGGAAGTGCGCTGCAAGGAATGCGGCAGCCACCTGGGCCACGTGTTCGAGGACGGCCCGGCCCCCACCGGCCTGCGCTATTGCATCAACTCGGCTGCGCTAAAATTCGACGATCGGGATCCTTCCGATCGCGGGTGATTCATCGAGTGATGTAATCGTTGCTTCGGATGCCCGCCGCGCGCCATTCCCCAAGTACAATGGCGCGGCCGCGGGCCTCTGCGCTCGGCAAGCCCGCCAATCAACAATCGTCCGCATGAAATTTCTTTTCGACCTGTTTCCGGTCATCCTGTTCTTCATCGCCTTCAAGCTGTTCGGCATCTATCCGGCCACGGCCGTCGCGATGATTGCCACGGTGCTCCAGATTGCCTGGGTGCGCATCCGCCATGGAAAGGTGGAGCCGATGCAATGGGTCAGCCTGCTGATCATTGGCGTGTTTGGCGGTGCAACGATCCTGTTGCACAACGAGACCTTCATCAAGTGGAAGCCGACGGTGCTCTACTGGCTGTTCGCGGTGACGCTGGTGGGCTCTGTCATCGGCTGGCGCAAGAACCTGGTGCGGGCCATGATGGAAAAGCAGGTCACCCTGCCGGACGCGATGTGGGGCCGCCTGAATGCCGCCTGGGCGGGCTTCTTCGCCGCCATGGGCCTGCTGAACCTCTACGTGGCATACACGTTCTCCACGGATACCTGGGTCAACTTCAAGCTGTTCGGCAGCATGGGGCTGATGCTGGTGTTCATCGTGCTGCAGAGCATCTGGATGTCGCGCCATATCCAGGAAACCCCGTCCGAGTAAGCCGGACGCCACGCTACAAGGAACCCGGATGGCTGCAGACCCCGCCACCATCGAGACGCTGCTGCGTGCGGCCCTCGACCCCTCCCGCCTGACCGTGCGCGACGACAGCGCGGCCCATGCCGGCCATGCCGGCGCAGCCTCGGGCGGAGGCCATTACGATGTGCTGATCGTCAGCGAGTTGTTTGCGGGCCACTCGCGGGTTGCCCGCCATCGCATGGTGTATGATGCGCTGCGCGCCCTGTTCCCGGCGCAGATTCATGCGCTGGCCGTCAGCGCCTACACCGACCAAGAATATCAATCCCGCGAAGCTTCACGCGACGCTACCCGCAACTCTCAGACCTGATTCCATGAAGACCACCGTCCTCTCGTTCAGCCTGGCGGCTGTGCTTGCTGCTGGCAGCCTGCCCGCAATCGCCCAGAACGCCGCCGTTGTGAATGGCAAGCCCATCCCCTCGGCCAAGCTGGACAAGCTGATCGCCGGCACCGGCCAGCCCGCCAGCCCCGAGCTGCGCGACCGGGCCCGCACCATGCTGATCGACCGGGAACTGCTGCTGCAGGAAGCCAACAAGCGCGGCATCACCCAGCGCGACGACGTGCAGGAGCAACTCGAGCAGGCCAAGCTCAACGTGCTGGCCGGCGCGGTGTTCGAGGACTACGTGCGCACCAACGGCGCCAACGACGACGAACTGCGCAAGCAGTACGACAAGATCAAGGCGCAGTTCGGCAACGGCAAGGAATACCACGCCCGCCACATCCTGGTGGAGAAGGAAGCCGACGCCAAGGCGATCATCGCCAAGATCAAGGGCGGCGCCAAGTTCGAGGACGTGGCCAAGGCTTCGTCGAAGGACACCGGCTCGGCTGTCAACGGCGGCGACCTGGACTGGGCCAACAGCACCAGCTACGTGCCCGAGTTCTCGGCCGCGATGACCGGCCTGAAGAAGGGCCAGATGACCGAAACGCCGGTCAAGACCCAGTTTGGCTGGCACATCATCGAACTGGTGGACACGCGCGACGCCAAGATCCCGTCGTTCGAGGAAGTGAAGCCGCAGCTGCAACAGATGCTGATGGGCGACCAGGCCTGGCAGCGCGAGCAGTTCCAGGCGATGATGAAGTCGATCAAGGAAAAGGCCAAGATCCAGTAAGGATCCCGGCGTTTCCCGATACCGAAACCGGCGCCCAGGCGCCGGTTTTTGTTTTCCGGGCGCGCTGGCGCACACTTTGGCGAGATTTCGACATTCCCCCGGCACAGTGCGCTCGGTAAGATGTTTCCCACGGGCCGCCGGGCTGTTCCGGACCGGCATCCGGCATCCTGGGAGCGCATCGCAAGCATGGGCGTGACAAGCGGCTACTGGCACCTGTGGCACCTCTACTCGCGCGGCATCGTCTATTGCGCGCTGGGCATGCCCCATATCGATTGCACGGGCATGCGCTGGCGCCATCTCCACCCCCACCTGCCCGAGCGCGACCGCTACGCACAGACCAAGCTGCTCCAGGCCACGATCGCCTATATGGAGATGCACGGCGAGCTGCCCGTGCCGCCCGACGCCGACCGCATGCGCCTGCTGTACTCGCGCTACCTGCCCTGGAGCGCCCGGCTCCAGGCAGACACGGCGCCCATCGACCCCACCTTGAACCCCGCGAGGGCCTGACCTCGCTTCCCCCCGACCTCGGCTTCAAGTATCTCTGGCATCACCCCTGACCCGACGATTTCTCGGCCAGGCTGGAACTGGAGCGGCCGGGCTCGGATGCGCGCCACATCATCACTGAAGCCTGCCGCGAGGCGCTGGCCGAGGACCAGAGCGACTGCATCGTCCTGGGCTGCGCGGGCATGACCGACCTGTGCGACGAGATCTCCGACGCGATTGGCGCGCCGGTCATCGACGGCGTGTCCTGCGCCGTCAAGATGGCCGAGGCGCTTGTCTCGCTGCGGCTCTCCACCAGCAAGCGCGGAGACTGGGGGCTTGCGCATGGCAAATGAGCAAAAGAAAAGCCCGCTTGCGCGGGCTTTTCTGGGATTTCCGGCCGGCTAGCGCCTTGCAGCGATCAACCGACCCACTTCCGTGCGTTGCGGAACATGCGCATCCACGGGCTGCCGCCGTCCGTGGCCTGCTTCCAGGCGTCCGGGGCCCAGCTCATGGTGGCTGCACGGAACACGCGCTCCGGGTGGGGCATCAGGGCCGTAAAGCGGCCGTCCACGGTCGTGACCGAGGTGATACCGTCCGGCGAGCCGTTCGGGTTCAGCGGATAGGCCTGCGTCACCGCGCCCTTGTTGTCGACGAAGCGCAGCGCCACCTTGGCGGCATGGATATCACCCTGCTGCGAGAAGTCGGCAAACCCTTCGCCGTGTGCCACGACGATCGGAATGCGGCTGCCTTCCATGCCGGCGAAGAAGATCGACGAGGACTGCTCGACCTGCACGGTCACGAAGCGCGCTTCGTACTGTTCCGACTGGTTACGCGTGAACTTCGGCCAGGCATTGGCGCCCGGGATGATCGGGGCGAGGTTGCTCAGCATCTGGCAACCGTTGCAAACGCCGAGCGCGAAGGTGTCCTGGCGGTTGAAGAAGGCCGCGAACTGCTCGGCCATCTGCGCGTTGAACAGGATGGTCTTGGCCCAGCCTTCGCCGGCACCCAGCACGTCGCCATAGCTGAAGCCGCCGCACGCCACGAAGCCCTTGAAGTCGGCCAGGCTTGCCCGGCCGGCGATCAGGTCACTCATATGGACGTCGTGCGTATCGAAACCGGCGCGGTCCATGCTGTATGCCATTTCGAGGTGCGAGTTGACGCCCTGCTCACGCAGGATGGCCACGCGCGGACGGCTGCCGGTGGCGATGAACGGCGCGGCGATGTCCTCGGCCGGGTCGAACGTCAGCACCGGGCTGATGCCAGGGTCCGTATCGTCCTGGAGCAGCTGGTACTCGCTGTCCGCGCAGGCCGGGTTGTCGCGCAGGCGCGCGATGCGCCAGCTGACTTCCGACCAGTTGCGCTGGAGTTCGGCACGGGCAGCGCCGAACACCTTCTTGGCGTCGCGGTACACCTCGAGCTGATCGGTCGCATTCGGCTTGCCGATCACGTGGCTGCAGGCCGACAGGCCGGCTTCGCGGAGCACGCCGAACACCGCGTCGCGCTCGTCGAGTCGCACCTGGATCACGGCGCCCAGTTCCTCGGAGAACAGCGCGCGCAGCGTCTGCTCGTTGCGGCGCTCCGCCACCTGCTGGGCCCAGTTCTTGGCATCGCCATAGTCCTGTTCCTGCGTCGGGTCGAGCGCGAGCATGTCCACGTTCAGGGACACGCCGCAGTGACCCGCGAACGCCATTTCCGCCACGGCAGCCATGAAGCCACCGTCCGAGCGGTCGTGGTAGGCCAGCAGCTTGCCTTCACGGTTCAGGCGCTGGATCACGTTGAAGAAGTTCTTCAGGTCGTCGGCGTTGTCGACGTCCGGCGCGCGGTCGCCCACCTGCTGCGTCACCTGCGCCAGGATGCTGCCGCCCATGCGGTTCTTGCCGCGGCCCAGGTCGATGGCGATCAGTACGCTGTCACCCTGGTCCGTGCGAAGCTGCGGCGTCAGGGTATTGTCGACGTCATCCACGGCGGCAAACGCCGAGATGATCAGCGACACGGGTGCCACGACTTCCTTGTCGCCGTCGGCGTCCTGCCACTTGGTGCGCATGGACAGCGAATCCTTGCCGACCGGAATGCTGATGCCCAGCGCCGGGCACAGTTCCATGCCAACGGCATGCACGGTGTCGTACAGCTTGGCATCCTCGCCCGCCACGCCGCAGGCGGCCATCCAGTTGGCCGACAGCTTCACCTTGCCGAGGTCCTTGACCGGTGCGGCCGCCAGGTTCGTCAGCGCCTCGCCAATCGCCATGCGGCCGGAGGCCGGTGCGTCGATCACGGCCAGCGGCGTGCGCTCGCCCATGGTCATCGCCTCGCCAGCGCGGCCCTTGTAGTCGAGCGTGGTCACGGCCACATCGGCCACCGGCACCTGCCACGGGCCGACCATCTGGTCGCGCGCGTTCATGCCGCCCACGGTACGGTCACCGATGGTGATCAGGAACGACTTGCTGGCCACGGTGGGGTGGCGCAGCACGTCGCGCACCGCCTGCTCCAGCGCGATGCCGGTCACGTCCACCGGCGGCAGTTCCTTGGTCACGCGGGTCACGTCGCGGTGCATGCGCGGCGGCTTGCCCAGCAGCACGTCCATCGGCATGTCTACCGTGAAGTGCTCCTTGAGCGCGGCGTCCACGTGGGCGTCCACCAGTTGCAGCTGCTGCTCCTCGGTGGCCACGCCGACGACGGCAAACGGGGCGCGCTCACGCTCGCACATGGCCTGGAAACGCGGGAAGCTGTCCGGCGCAATCGCCATGACATAGCGCTCCTGCGAYTCATTGCACCAGATTTCCGCCGGCGACAGGCCCGACTCCTCCAGGTGCACCTGACGCAGGTCGAAGCGCGCGCCACGGCCAGCGCCGTCCACGAGCTCCGGGAAGGCGTTCGAGATACCGCCCGCGCCCACATCGTGGATCGACAGGATCGGGTTGTCGTCGCCAAGCTGCCAGCAGGCGTTGATGACTTCCTGCGCGCGGCGTTCCATCTCGGGGTTGCCACGCTGCACCGAGTCGAAATCGAGGTCGGCCGTGTTGGTACCGGTGGCCATCGAGCTGGCGGCGCCGCCGCCCATGCCGATGCGCATGCCTGGGCCGCCGAGCTGAATCAGCAGCGTGCCGGCCGGCAGCGGGTCCTTGTGGGTATGGCCCGCGTCGATATTGCCGATGCCGCCGGCAATCATGATCGGCTTGTGATAGCCGCGCACCGTGCCGGCCACGTTCTGCTCGTAGACGCGGAAGTAGCCGCCCAGGTTGGCGCGGCCGAATTCGTTGTTGAACGCGGCGCCGCCGAGCGGGCCCTCGATCATGATCTGGAGCGGCGAGGCGATGCGGTCCGGCTTGCCGGTCACGCCAGCCTTGTCGTCCGGATTGCGATGGGCCACCGGCTGGGCGGCATCGCGGGCGTTTTCCCAGGCCTCGATGGCGTCCGGCAGCATCAGGTTCGACACCGTGAAGCCGGTCAGGCCCGCCTTGGGCTTGGCGCCCCGGCCCGTGGCGCCCTCGTCGCGGATTTCACCGCCGGCGCCGGTGGAGGCACCCGGGAACGGCGAGATCGCGGTCGGGTGGTTATGGGTCTCCACCTTCATCAGCGTGTGGGTCAGCGCCTCGTGGCGGCCGTACTGCTGGTCCGCGCCGCGCGGGAACCAGCGCTCGGCCATATCGCCTTCCATCACGGCCGAGTTGTCCGAATACGCGACGATCGAGCCCTGCGGATTCARCTGGTGCGTATTGCGGATCATCGCGAACAGCGACTTGTCCTGGCTCACGCCGTCGATCGTCCACGTGGCGTTGAAGATCTTGTGGCGGCAGTGCTCGCTGTTCGCCTGCGCGAACATCATCAGTTCCACGTCGGTCGGGTTGCGGCCGAGCTTGGCGTAGGCGTCGAGCAGATAGTCGATCTCGTCCTCGGACAGCGCGAGACCCATCGCCGTGTTGGCCTCCTCCAGCGCGGCGCGGCCGGTGGCGATGTCCACGAAGCGCAGCGGCTTGGCCGGCAGTTCCTGGAACAGCCCAGCGGCGTCCTCGCGCGAGGCGATCACGGTTTCGGTCATGCGGTCGAACAGGTGCGCGGCCACGGCGGCACGCACGTCGGCGTCCAGCGTCTTGCGGCCACGCAGCAGGCCCTTCTTGCAGATCACGGTGATCTCCACGCCACGCTCGATGCGGTGCACGTGGGACAGCCCGCAGTTATGCGCGATGTCCGTGGCCTTGCTGGCCCATGGCGAGATCGTGCCGAAACGCGGAATCACCACGAAGCGGTCGCCCTCGGTCTGGGCCGTGAACGGCGTGCCGTAGGTCAACAGCGCGGCAATGCGCGACTGGTCTTCGGCGGAAAGCGGGGTGTCGGTATCGACGAAATGCAGAAACTGGCCATGTACCGATTCAATATCGGCATCGATCTGTTTGAGCGTGGCAAGCAGGCGTTGCTGGCGGAAGGCGGAAAGCGCCAAAGCGCCGGGGAAGCACGAGAAATGCGCCATGATCGTAGCGGTCGGGAGGCGTAGGGAGGTCGGGGCTGGCGGCCGCCGGCACCGCTGAGTGGGGAACCGGCTGGCGGGAAACCGCTATTGTACCTTGCCGGGGCCCGCTTTTTGCATTGCGCAATGGGACGGAGGCGGACATGGACGTCCAAATCGGCTGCGACACCGGCAAGTGCWGCGGACGCACCGCTTTAGTGCGYCATGAATCACTTGATTGATAGCCGATGCTTAGAGCGACGTCGCCGAGCGTGCCGCCTGCTCGTACAAGCCGGTCAACACCCGCAAAAGGCGCGCAAGTTCGCCAATCTCGATGTTTTCCTCGCTACCTTCGGTGAAATTGCTGGTCAGGCACTGCTCGCGGATCTCGCGATAGCGGGCGCAGGCCTCGGCGCCGGCCTGCGTGGTGGCGTAGGTGGCCTCTTTGCCCACCCGCTCGCCGGCGACCAGCCCCAGTCCTGCCAGCTTCTTCAGCGCGTAGGTGACAAGGTGGGTGTCTTCCACATTCAGCACGAAGCAGATATCGGCCAGCCGCTTGGCCCGGCCCCGGTGATTGACGTGGTGGAGCACCAGCACGTCCAGGAAGGTCAGGTCGCGCACGCCAGCCGCGCCCATGCAGCGCACCACCCAGCGGCTGTAGGCGTTGTAGGCCGTGTTCAGGCCGAACTCGAACTCGGACAATTCCGGGCTCCGCACCGAGACGAGGTGCGACGATGAGACGATGTTGACGCCGGCGGCGCGGCCCAGCGTGGCGGGAGGCCGGACGGCGGCCGATGGCGCGTCGTCGGACGCGCTGGCCTGGACTGGCTTGCGTGCCATGAAGCAGGTCTCCCTTCGAAGATGAATAAAATTCGTCGAATCACGACAGATTGTTGACGAATTATCGAGGTGAAGTCGGCCTGAGTCAAAAAACCGGCTCAGAACCAGGCGCGAACGCCGGCCACGAAGCGGGTCTCGCCACTGCGGCCACCGGCCGTGCGGACCAKGTCGGCGGTATTGCCRAACGACTGGTAGCGCTCCACGCCGAYATAGGGTGCGAACTGCCGGCTGATCTCGTAGCGCAGCCGGATGCCGACCGTCCCGCTCGACAGCCCGCTGCCGACGCCCGTCTCCGGATCGTTCTTCCCGTACAGATTGGCCTCGATACGCGGCTGGAGGATCCACCGCTGCGTCAGCAGCAGCTCATATTCCGCCGCCAGGCGCAGCGCGGTGCGCCCTTCYGTGCCGACATAGGCCGTCGCGTCCAGCTCGAACCAGTACGGCGCCAGCCCCTGGATGCCCATCGCCAGCCAGTTCCGGGCCGGCCGGCCATGGCCGACATCGTTCCGGAAGCCGAGTTGGGTGTCCCAGTACGAGCCCACCGCGTGGCCCCAGAGCAATTCCGTGCGCGCATCGTGCACCCTGCCCTGCGCGGCCCCCCCTTCGGCCTTGATCACGAGCCGATTGTAGGTACCGCCGAACCACGCTTGGGCCTCGTAGGCGGCGGCATTGTTGCCGTTGCCGTGCGCCCATTCGAGCCGATCGATCAGCACCGAGCCGAAGGGGTGCTCATCCATCATGTGCAAGGACCGATGGCCGCCCAGTGCGTACTGGCCGACGCCCAGCTGGTAACCATCCGAATACGCGTGCGGGTCGCGCGCATCGGCGGGCGCGCTGCCACCCTGCATCGCATCGTGCTGGGCCAGCGCAGCGCTCGTGCCCAGCCCGGAAAACAGCGCGGCGACAATCATTCTTTTCCGAAATTGCAGCGTCATCATGCCACCACCACTTCGCGGAACATGCCGGCGTCCATATGCATCATCAGGTGGCAATGCCAGGCCCAGCGGCCGAGCGCGTCGGCGGTGACGAGGAAGCTGATGCGCTGCGCGGGCTGAACCGGGATGGTGTGCCGCCGCGCCTGGAAGGAGCCGTCCGGCGCCTCAAGCTCGCTCCACAGGCCGTGCAGGTGCATCGGGTGGGTCATCATCGTGTCGTTGTGGAGGATCACGCGCAGCCGCTCGCCGTGGCGGAAGCGCACCGGCGTCGATTTGCCGAACTCGACCCCATCGAATGACCACGTGTAGCGTTCCATATTGCCGGTCAGGTGCAGTTCGACTTCACGCCCCGGGCCGCGCGGGTCCATCGGGCCGCCGATCGTATACATGTCCGAGAGGGTCAGCACGCGCCGCCCGTTGTTGCGCAGGCCAATGCCGGGGTCGTCGAGGTTGGTGCGGGCCATGTCGACGCGCATGTCGGTGCTCGGGCCGTATTCGGTGCGCGCGTGGCGCGCCTTGGTGCTGGGCACCCGGAGCCGGTCSGGCGCGGCCATGCCGTGCTGGCTGTGATCCATGGCGCCGTGGTCCATGTGCCCCATCGCAGCGTGATCCATCGCGCCGTGATCCATCGCCCCATGGTCCATCGCTCCATGGTCCATGCTGCCCATCATGTCGACCGGGGTGAGCCACTCGGGCTGGTCCAGCGGCGGCACGGGCGCCTTGATCCCATCCCGCACGGCCAGCGTGCCGCGCGCGTAGCCGCTCCGGTCCATCGACTGGGCGAAGACCGTGTGGGCGTCGTCGGTCGGCGTCACCAGCACGTCGCAGGTCTCGCCGGGGCCGAATCGGAATTCGTCCACGGAAACCGGGTCGATGCCCTGCCCGTCCACCTGGACCACCTTGAGCTTCAGCCCCGGAATCCGCACGTCGTAGAACGTATTGCCGGCGCCGTTGATAAAGCGCAGCCGCACCGTCTCGCCAGCGCGGAACAGGCCGGTCCAGTTGCCGGCCGGCGTGACGCCGTTCATCAGGTAGGTCAGCGTGGCGCCCGAGAGATCGGCCAGATCCGTCGGATTCATCCGCATCTGGTTCCACATCTTGCGCTTCTCCAGCGCGGCGCCCAGGCCGTCCTGCGACACATCGCGGAAGAAGTCGCCCACCGTGGGCCGGTTGTAGTTGTAGTAGTCGCTCTGGGTCTTGAGCTTGGACAGGATGCGCATCGGGTCTTCTTCCGTCCAGTCGGACAGCAGCACCGAATAGTCGCGATCCGCGCGGATCGTGTCGTCATCGCCATCGATCACRATCGCGCCGTASACGCCGGTCATCTCCTGGAAGCCGGAATGCGAGTGGTACCAGTAGCTGCCGCTCTGCGCCACCTTGAAGCGGTAGGTGAACGTCTCGCCGGGCGCGATGCCCGGGAAGCTGATCCCGGGCACACCGTCCATCTGGTACGGCAGCAGGATGCCGTGCCAATGGAGCGACGTGGGCTCGTTCAGCCGATTGGTCACGCGGATCGTCACCGTATCGCCCTTGCGCCAGCGCAGCGTGGGGCCGGGCAGCATGCCGTTGATGGTCGGGGCGATGGTTTTCCGGCCGGTGAAGTCCACCACCGCGTCCTGGATGACGAGATCGAACTCGGTGCCGCGCAGCACCGGCGCGGTGCCGCTGCCGGCGCGGGCCGGGCCGGTGGACGCCTGCGCCCATGCCGGCACGGCGCCAACCGCCCCCAGCACGCCGCCTGCCGCCAGGCCCTGAACGAATCGACGCCTTGTCAGGCCGCGCGGCGATGACAGCAACAGCCCCGCCGGAGATATGGGTCGCATGCAATGAATCCTTGGTGTCTCTTATATAGGCGCAGCCAGCTTAGTGACTTCGCAGTAACCGACAAATGACCCGAACATTACATTCCGGTAATCTTCTTGTCATGTTGAGGGAGCGACATACACTGTTGCCTCGCACGGATGGGAGTGGGCATGAAGCTGCTGGTGGTGGAAGACGAGCCGAAAACCGGGGAATACCTGAGGCAGGGCCTGACCGAGGCCGGCTTCGTCGTGGATCTGGCCGTCAACGGTCAGGACGGCGGGCACCTGGCGATGACCGAGGCCTACGACCTGCTGATCCTCGACGTGATGCTGCCCGGCATGGACGGCTGGCGCGTCCTCCAGACCCTGCGCGGCGCCGGCAACCCCGTGCCCGTGTTGTTCCTGACCGCCCGCGACAGCGTGGCCGACCGGGTCAAGGGGCTGGAACTGGGCGCCGACGACTACCTCGTCAAACCCTTTGCCTTTTCCGAGTTGCTGGCCCGGGTCCGGACCCTGCTCCGGCGCGGCACCGCCATCGTGCAGCTGGACCGCATCGAGATCGGCGACCTTGTGCTCGACCTCGCCCGCCGCCGGGCCACGCGCGCCGGCCGCCGCATCGTGCTGACCGGCAAGGAATTCGCCCTGCTGGAACTGCTGGCCCGCCGGCGCGGCGAGGTGCTGCCGCGCTCGCTGATCGCCTCGCAGGTCTGGGACATGAATTTCGACAGCGACAGCAACGTGATCGACGTGGCCATCCGCCGGCTGCGCGCCAAGATCGACGATGACTTCGAACCCAAGCTGATCCAGACCGTGCGCGGCATGGGCTACGTGCTCGAGGTGCCGGAGGACGAGGCGTGAGGCGCCGATACTCGCTCACCACGCGGCTGACAGTGCTGTTCTCGCTGTCGTCGGCGGTGGTGCTGCTCGGGCTGGCCGGGCTGATCCTCTCGGCCATGGACAGCCATTTCGCCGATGAGGACTACGCGCTGCTGCGGGATAACCTCCGCGTCATCGAAAAATCGCTGGCGGCGGGCGCTTCGCCCCAAGCACTTCATGCGGGCCATGCCGGCGACCCCTACGCGCACCACGCCGGCGTGCTGATCCACCTCCGCGAGCCCGATGGCCGCACCCGCTACGCCACCCCGGATTTTGACTTCGCAGCAGCGCTGGCCGCCCGGCCGGTCCACGAAGAAGGCGAAGATCGCCTCGCCTGGCAGCAGGCCGGCAAGCGCTACCGGGGCCTGCGCGCGGCGGTGCCGGCGGGCGATGCCGCCCRGCCCATCGGCGTGATCCTGGCGATGGACACCGACATCCACGAGCATTTCCTGCGCGCGTTCCGCCGCTCGCTGGTGCTCTACGTGGCGCTGGCGGTGCTGGCGAGCGGCCTGTTCGGCTGGTGGGCGGCGCGGCGCGGACTGTCGCCGCTGCGTGCGATGGCCTCGCGCGCCAAGGCCGTGACCGGCGACAAGCTCGACCAGCGCATGCCCGTGGAGGCCGTGCCGGTCGAGATGGCCGCCCTGGCCGCCGACCTGAACGCGATGCTGGCGCGCCTGCAGGACGACTTCCGCCGGCTGTCCGAATTCTCGTCGGACCTCGCCCACGAACTGCGCACGCCGCTGACCAACCTGATGACGCAGACCCAGGTGGCGCTCTCGCAGCCGCGCGACGCGGCCCGCTACCGCGACGTGCTGGCCTCGAACGTCGAAGAACTGCAGCGCCTGTCGCGCATGGTCTCCGACATGCTCTACCTGGCCAAGATGGAGCATGGGCTCGACCTCCCCCACAAGGAGTCGATCTCGATCGGCACCGAGGTGCTGGCCCTGTTCGAGTTCTACGAGGCGCTGGCCGAGGACAAGGGCATCGCCCTGCGGCTGGTGGGCGATGCGCGCATCGACGGCGACCGCCTGATGCTGCGGCGCGCGCTCAGCAACCTGCTGTCGAACGCGCTGCGCTACACCCCCGAGCGCGGCAGCGTTACGGTCACCGTCACCCGGCAGGCGGGCGAGGTGGAAGTCGCCGTGGAGAACGACGGCCCCGGCATCGCGCCGGACCTGCTGCCCTCTTTGTTCGACCGCTTCTTCCGGGGCGACAAGTCGCGCGCCCGGCCGGAGTCCGAGACGGTGGGCCTGGGGCTGTCGATCACCCGCGCCATCGTCGCCGCGCACGGCGGCAGCATCTCGGTGCGCTCCGCGCCTGGCACCACCCGTTTCGCGATGCAATTCCCCCCGCCCGCCCGCGAGCCGGCCGCGTCCTGACCCGCGCGGCGCGCCCGCCACATCCAGACGAACCCTATCTGTCGGCGCCGGGCGCTTCTTGCTACCCTGTGGATTCCCGAAGCCATGCCCGGTGCGCAGCCACTGGGCACGGCCCTTGCATTCGAAGCCATCGTGCAATGCTCACCGCGCGGCGACCGAGCCAGAAGCCGCGCGCGTGATCGCGGCGTACGTCATGTCTCAGACAATCGAACCCTGTATTGCCTGATATCTGACGCGCGCCCGGTAGTTCCAACCCGCGCAGTCGGGCAGGCGCCCACGCGCAACACCAGGAGAGATCGAGATGCGAGTCAAGGCAATGGCAGTTGCGGCGGCAGCCCTGCTGCTTGGCAGCACGGCAGCATGGGCGGACACCAAGTGGGACCTGCCCACCGGCTATCCGGCCACCAACCTGCACACCGAGAACCTGCAGCAGATGGCCAACGACGTGGAAAAGGCCACCGGCGGCAAGCTCAAGATCCTGCTCCATCCCAATGGCTCGCTGCTCAAGGCCAACGAAATCAAGCGCGGCGTGCAGACCGGCCAGGTGCAGATGGGCGAGATCCTGATGTCCACGCTGGCCAACGAGAACCCGGTCTTCGGCGTGGATGCCGTGCCATTCCTGGCCACCAGCTACGCCGATGCCTTCCAGCTCTGGCAAGCCTCCAAGCCKGTGACCGAGAAGGTGCTGGACCGCCAGGGCATGAAGTTGCTCTACGCCGTGGCCTGGCCGCCGCAGGGCATCTACGCGAACAAGCCGATCAACAGCGCCGCCGACATGAAGGGCCTGAAATGGCGCGCCTATAACCCGGCCACGTCGAAGATCGCCGAACTGGTCAGCGCCCAGCCCGTGACGATCCAGGCGGCCGACCTCGCCCAGGCACTCGCCACCGGCACGGTCAACTCGTTCATGTCCTCCGGCGCCACCGGCGTGGACACCAAGGTCTGGGAATCGGTCAAGTACTTCTACACCGTGGACGCCTGGCTGCCCAAGAACATGCTGGTGGTCAGCAAGAAGGCCTTCGCCGCGCTGGACAAGCCCACGCAGGACGCCCTGCTCAAGGCCGTGGCCGATGCCGAGAAGCGCGGCTGGCAGGTTTCCGAGCAGAAGACGCGCGACTACCTGGCCACGCTGGCGAAGAACGGCATGACCGTGGCACCGCCCTCGCCCCAGCTGAAGAGCGATATGCAGAAGGTTGGCCAGGTCATGGTCGACGAATGGGCCAAGAGCGCCGGCGACGACGGCAAGGCCATCCTCGGCGCCTACAAGAAGTAACCCCCATGACCACTCCGTTGCCTGACAAGCGCTGGCTGGATCGCTGGCTGGACTTCTGCGCCGTGCTGGGCGCGCTCTGCATCCTTGCGGTGTGCATCGTCATGATCGCCATGTCGATCTCGCGCGAGACCACCATCACGCTCAAGGGCGGCGACGACATCGTCGCCTGGCTCTGCGCCGCCTCGGCCTTCCTCGTCCTCGGACAGACCTTCCAGCACGGCGGCATCGTGCGCGTGGAGATGCTGCTCGAGGCCGTGGGGCCGCGCCGCCGCTGGATGCTGGAGCTGCTCTCGCTCTCCATCTGCCTGCTGTTCGCCGGCTACGCGTCCTGGGCGCTGGGCACCTTCGCCTGGCAGAGCTGGGATATTGGCGATGTGTCGCAGGGGCAGATCGTGATTCCGCTCTGGATTCCGCAGAGCTTCGCCGTGATCGGCGCGGTGGGCTTCCTGCTCGCCGTGGCCGACGAATGGCTGCGCGTGGTGCGGCGCCTGAAGCCGCGCTACCAGCTGGCGCAGGAGGCCAAGCTGGCGTCGGGCGACTTCGGGGAGACGATCTGATGAGTACCGTTGTCGTCGCATTGATCCTGCTGGTCGTGCTGGTGGTCTTCCTGGCGGTGGGGACGTGGATTCCGGTGGCCATCGCGGTCACCTCGTGGGTGGGGCTGGTGGTGTTCTCGGACCACGATGCGCTGGTCAACCTCGCCAACGCGTGGTGGTCGTCGAGCGCCTCCTACACGCTGGCCTCGCTGCCGCTGTTCGTGTGGATGGGCGAGATCCTGTTCCGGACCAAGCTGTCCGAGCAGATGTTCTCGGGGCTCTCGCCCTGGCTCAACTGGCTGCCGGGCCGGCTGATGCACGTGAACATCCTGGGCTGCGGCATCTTCGGGTCGGTGTCGGGCTCGTCAGCGGCCACCTGCGCGACCATCGCCAAGTCGGCGCTGCCCGAGTTGACCCGGCGCGGCTACGACGAGCGCATGACGCTCGGCTCGCTCGCCACGGCCGGCACGCTGGGCATCCTGATTCCGCCGTCRATCACCATGGTGGTGTACGCGGTATCTGCCGATGTGTCGATCATCCGCGTGTTCCTGGCCGGCTTCCTGCCCGGGCTGCTGCTGATGGTGCTGTTTTCGGGCTACATCGTGGTCTGGGCGCTGATGAACCCGAAGCGCGTGCCGCCCGCCGAGACCTTCGGCTGGCGCTCGCGGCTGGCTTCCATCCGCCAGTTGATGCCGTGCATCGTGCTGATCGCGTTCATCACCTGGATCATGATGGCCGGCTACTCCACCGCCACCGAGGCYGCGGCCTATGGTGTGGTGGCGTCGCTGGCGCTGGCCTGGATGGGCGGGTCGCTCACGCGCCGCGCGTTCTGGGACAGCCTGATGTCGGCCACGCGGCTCACGGCGATGATCATGTTCGTGCTGGGCGCCACCTCGTTCCTCTCGGTGACCATGAGCTTCACGGGCATTCCGCGCGCGCTGGCGGAGTGGGTGGCGGCGCTGCACCTGTCCCCGTGGGCACTGATCGGCGTGCTGACGATCATCTACATCGTCCTCGGCACCGCCCTGGACGGCATCTCGATGATCGCCCTGACCACTGCCACGGTACTGCCGATGGTGCAGCAGGCCGGCTTCGATCTGGTATGGTTCGGCATCTTCATCGTACTGCTGGTGGAGATTGCCGAGGTCACGCCGCCGGTCGGGTTCAACCTGTTCGTGCTACAGAGCATGACCGGCAAGGACAGTAACTACATCGCCCGGGTATCGCTGCCATTCTTCATGATGATGGTGCTCGCCATCGCCATCGTGACGGTCTGGCCGGCCGTGGTCACGTGGCTGCCGGACGTGGTGATGGCGAAGGAGCTGAAGTAGCGGCGGCGCCATCGAGGGTTCATCGACACAGGGACAAACCGCCAAGATGCATGTGATTGTGATCGGTGCCGGCGTGATCGGCGTGTGCTCCGCCTGGTACCTGCGCCAGGCCGGTTTCTCCGTGACGGTGCTCGAGCGGCGCGGCGCGCCGGCGCAGGAGGCCAGCTTCGGCAATGCCGGCGTCATCGCGCCGGGCTACGTCACGCCGTGGGCCGCGCCGGGCATGCCGGGCAAGGTCCTGCGGACGCTGTTCCAGCGCGAATCCCCCGTTGTCTTCCGGCCCAGCGCCGATCCGGCCATGTGGCGCTGGATCGGCCGCTGGCTGCGCGAGTGCCAGCCGGAGCGCTACCGCGCCAACAAGCTGCGCATGCAGCGCCTGGCGTTCTACAGCCGCGACTGCCTGCATGGGCTGCGCGAGGCGCTGGAGATCGAGTACGAGCAGTCGCGCGGCTATCTGCAACTGTTCCGCACCCARCGGGACCTCGACCTCGCCGCGCCGGCGCTGGCCGTGCTGCGCGAGAACCGCGTGCCCCATCAGTTGGTCGATGCCGCCGGCTGCCGGCGGATCGAACCCGGCCTGGCTGCCGACACGGCACTGGCGGGCGGCCTCCATCTTCCCGAAGATGAATCGGGCAACTGCCCGATGTTCGTGCGACGGCTGCACCAGCATGCCGAAGCGGCGGGTGTGCAATTCCGGCTCGATACCGATGTGGCCCGGCTGCGCCCCACTGACAGTGGCGGCCTGACAGTCGAACTGGCCGCTCCGCGCGGCGCCACGCCCGAGACCCTGCAGGCGGACCGCGTGCTGGTGGCCGCCGGCGTCGGCAGTGCCGCGCTGCTGCGCCCGCTGGGGCTGCGCGTGCCGCTCTATCCGGTGAAGGGCTATTCGGCCACGGTCATGGTGCGCGACGAGCTACAGGCGCCGCTCGCCGCCCTGATGGACGAGTCGTACAAGGTRGCCATCACGCGCATGGGCAACCGGCTGCGCGTGGCGGGCACGGCCGAACTCGGCTCGCGCCGGCTGGACCCGCGCCCGGCTGCGCTCGACACGCTGATCAAGGTGGCGCGCGACTGGTTTCCGGTGGCGGGCCACTACAACGAGGCCACGCTGTGGGCCGGCGCCCGGCCGATGCTGCCGGACGGCCCGCCGCTGATCGGCGCCACGCGCGTGCCCGGCCTGTTCCTGAACCTCGGCCATGGCTCCACGGGCTGGGCGATGGGCTGCGGATCGGGCAAAATCGCGGCGGACCAGATTGCCGCCAGCGCGGGACAAGGCGACGGACCGGCCATCGACATGGACGGCCTCACCCCTGCGCGCTACGGCCTGGCCTCCGCTTGATACTGGCCTGATGCCGACCATGACCGCCTCGCCCTCCCCGTCTTCCCCACTGCCTGACTGGCTGCCGCTCGACCCCACCGGCACCGACGCCACGCCGCTTCATGACGTGGCCACGATCCGAGAGATCGAGCATGCGGCGCTGGCGGCACTGCCCGCCTTCACGCTGATGACGCGCGCCGGCCATGCCGCCGCCGACTGGCTGGCGCGGCAGGTGCCGGAGGGCCGCATCGTCCTGCTGGCTGGCGCCGGCAACAATGGCGGCGATGCGCTGGTCGCGGCCACGCGGCTGCACCAGTCGGGGCGGCAGGTCGAAGTCTGGCTGACTGCCGAGACCGACCGGCTGCCGCCCGATGCCTCGCGTGCCTGGACCGAGGCCCGCACGGCCGGCGTGCCGCTGCTGGCCGTGCCGGCCGACCCGTCCAACACCACCGCTGCCCTGCCGCCCTGGCCGGCGGGCTGCACTGCCCTGGTCGACGGCCTGCTCGGCATCGGCCTGAACCGCCCGGCGGACGGCAACGTGGCGCGCTGGATCGATCATGTGAACGCCGCCGGACTGCCGGTGTACGCGCTGGACATTCCAAGCGGGCTGTCCGCCGATACCGGCGCGGGCCGACCGGCCATCCGCGCGCGCCGCACGCTGACCTTCATCGCCGCCAAGCCGGGCTTGCTCACGCTGGACGGCCGCGACTGCGCAGGCGAGATCGACATCGCCCCGCTCGGCCTGCCCTATCCGCCGGCGCAGGCCGCCATCGCCCATGTGAACCTGCCGGGCGCATTCCGCGATGCGCTGCCGGGGCGCCCGCATGCGGTGAACAAGGGCACCTTTGGCTCGCTGGCGGTGCTCGGCGGCAGCCACGGCATGGCCGGGGCGCCGCTGCTCGGCGCGCGGGCGGCGCTGCATCTGGGCGCGGGGCGCGTGCATGTGGGCTTCCTCGCCCAGCCGGCGCCGTTGATGGACCCGGTCCACCCCGAACTGATGCTGCACGATGTGGCCGACATGGCCGTCGAGACCATGTCCGCGCTGGTCATCGGGCCGGGCATGGGTACCGGCGGCGCGGCGGGCAAGCTGCTGGGGCAATGGATCGACACCTGCGCCAAGGCCAGCCCACCCCCGCCGCTCGTGCTCGACGCCGATGCGCTGAACCTGCTGTCTGGCGACAAGACCCTGGCCGATGCGTTGCGCGCCAGCGGCGTGCCGCACGTGATGACGCCGCATCCGCTGGAAGCAGCGCGGCTGCTCGGCTGCACCGTGGCCGAGATCCAGCGTGACCGCCTTGGCGCCGCGCGCGCGCTGGCCGCCGCATGGCAGGCCACGATCGTGCTGAAGGGCTCCGGCACGCTCATCGCGGCGGCTGGCGTGGACAGCATCGCCATCAATCCGACCGGCAACGCCGCGCTGGCCACGGCCGGCACGGGCGATGTGCTGGCCGGCATGATCGGCGCGCTGCTGGCGCAAGGCATGGCGCCGAAGGACGCCGCCTGCGCGGCGGTCTGGATCCATGGGTGCGCCGCCGACCGGTTGGTCGCCAGCGGCACCGGCCCGGCGGGCATGACTGCCAGCGAACTCTATCTGCCCGCCCGCGACATCCTCAATGCGCTGATCCAGGGCCGGACGGCATGACCCAGGCCGCCAGTCTCACCACGGGCGAGGATCCGCGCCGTCGCCTGCTGACCGGCATCGCGCTGCTGGTGCTCGGCCAATGGATCCTGAGCCTGCTCGACGCCACCGGCAAGACGCTGACCCAGCAGGGCCTGCCCGTGGTCGCGGTGGCCTGGGTGCGCTATCTCGGCCATGTCGTGGCCATCTTCCTGTTGCTGGGGCCGACGCGCTGGCGGCTGCAGTATCGGCCCTCGCGGCCACGCCTCCAGTGGCTGCGCGGCGTGCTGATGCTGGCATCGACGCTGGTGTTCTTCAGCGTGCTGCGCCTGATGCCGCTGGCGCAGGCCACCGCCCTCAACTTCTGCGCGCCGCTGTTCGTGGTGGCGCTATCGCCGTGGCTGCTCGGTGAGCGCCCGGGGGCGCACGCGCGCTGGACGCGCTGGATCGGCGTCGCCATCGGCTTCGCCGGCATGCTGGTGGTGGTGCGGCCCGGCGGCGAACTGAGCACGCTCGGCGTGGGGCTGGGGTTGCTGTCCGCGATGTTGTTCGCGCTGCTGCAAATGCTGACGCGCCACATCGCCGCCCATGACGCGCCGATGACCACGCTGATCCAGAGCGGCGTGACCGGCGCGGTGCTGACCACGCTCATCGTGCCATTCTTCTGGTTCGAGGCGGTTCCCACGCCGGCGCAGGCCGCGCTGCTGCTGTCCGCCGGCATCACCGGGTCACTTGGGCATTACTTCGTGATCCGCGCGTTCCAGTACGCCGATGCCTCGTTCCTGAGCCCCTTCCTGTACCTGCAGATCTTCTCGGCCACGGTGGTCGGGTACTTCGCATTCGGGCAGTTGCCGGACTGGACCACCGCGCTCGGCATCGCCGTGATCTGCGTGGGCGGCGTCTGCGTGGCCGGCGGCGAGCCGTTGCTGCGCCGTGTGGCGGGCCGGCTCGCGGCACGCGCCCGTCCCCGCACTTGAGGGGCAGCAGGGGAACGCACCACGTCGGACAATGTCCGATAAAACACGGACGCCATGGCTGCTAAGGTAGCGTGTGCGTCCGCCCATCCGCCCTTGGTGACGCAATCGGAACAAAAGACGGGAAAGATCCGTCCGTTACCGCGCATGTACCGCCAAATTCCGGCGATATACTACCGCTGCCCGCCACGCCGGGCGTTTGCCCCCCTGAGACAAACCGAACACCGCATGCCGACTGAACTCCACGCCTGGACCGCCCTTCGCCAACACCACGACGCCATCCGCCATACGCCGATGCAGGACTGGTTTGCCGAAGCCGAAGCCGCCCGGCGGGTCGAGGACTTCTCGCTGGAAGCCGCCGGCCTGTACCTGGACTACTCCAAGAACCGCATCACGTTCGAAACCTTCGCGCTGCTGATGAAGCTGGCCGAGGAAGCCGGCGTGACGCAGCGCCGGGACGCCATGTTCGCGGGCGAACACATCAACACCACCGAAGACCGTGCCGCCCTGCACGTGGCGCTGCGCGCGCTGCCCGATGCGCCGTTCAAGGTCGATGGCGTCTCCGTGATGCCGGCCATCCATGACGTGCGCTGCCGTATGCAGGACTTTTCCGAACGCGTACGCGGCGGCGCCTGGACCGGTTCCACGGGCCAGACCATCACCGATGTCGTCAACATCGGCATCGGCGGGTCTGACCTCGGCCCGCGCATGGTCTGCCGCGCGCTGGCGCACCTGGGCGACCAGACCGGGCCGCGCATCCACTTCGTCTCCAACGTAGACGGCACCGAACTGGCCGAAACGCTCGTCCGACTGAACCCGGCGCGCACGCTGGTCATCGTCTGTTCCAAGACKTTCACCACGCTCGAGACCATGGCCAACGCGCGCAGCATGCGCGACTGGTTCCTGCGCAACGGCGTTCCCGAGAACCAGCTCGCGCGGCATTTCGTGGCGGTGTCCACCAATCGCGAGGCCGTGACCGAGTTTGGCATCGACCCCGCCAACATGTTCGAATTCTGGGACTGGATTGGCGGCCGCTTCTCGCTGTGGTCTTCAGTGGGCCTGTCGATCGCGCTGGCCGTGGGCTTTGATGCCTTCGACGACCTGCTGCTCGGCGCGCGCGCCATGGACGATCACTTCCGCACCGCCCCGCTGGCGCGCAACATGCCCGTGGTGATGGCGATGCTGGGCATCTGGTATCGCAATTTCTTCGGCATGCCGACCAGCTGCATGGCGCCGTATTCGACCTCGCTCGAACTCTTCCCGGCGTTCCTGCAGCAGCTGGAAATGGAGAGCAACGGCAAGTCGGTCCAGCTGGACGGCCAGCCRGCGCACGTGCAGACCTCGCCCGTGGTCTGGGGCACGGCCGGCACCAATGGCCAGCACGCCTACTTCCAGATGATTCACCAGGGTTCGCAGATCGTGCCGGTCGACTTCGTGGCACCGCTGGTGCCGCCGCGCAGCCTGCCCGGCCATCATGCCAAGCTGCTGGCCAACTGCTTCGCGCAGGCCGAGGCGCTGATGCGCGGGCGCAGCGCCGAGGAGCTACGCGCGGCCGGCATGACCGACGAGGACCGCCTGCCCCACATGGTGTTCGAGGGCAACCGCCCGAGCAACACGCTGCTGATGGAAGACCTGACGCCGCATGTGCTCGGCGCGCTGATCGCGCTCTACGAGCACCGCACGTTCGTGCAGGGCGTGGTGTGGAATATCAATTCGTTCGACCAGTGGGGCGTGGAGCTGGGCAAGATCCTTGCGCGCCCGATCGAGGCCGAACTCAATGGCAGCGCCCAGGCTACGCACGATGCGTCCACGGCGGCGCTGATCGCCCGCGCGCGCCCCGTGCTGGCGCGCGGCTGACGCCGCGCCCGCCGGAGCGTCAGACTTCGGTGCCCATCCACTCGTCGCTGGCCACGCGGCCGGCGTCGATGGTCAGGATGCGGGCGCAGCGCGCCGCCACGGAGCGGTCGTGCGTGACCAGTACCAGCGTGGACCCGGCATTGCGGTTCAGCTCGAACATCAGCGCGATCACGGCCTCGCCGGTGCTCGTGTCGAGGCTGCCGGTCGGCTCATCGGCGAACAGGATGTCCGGCCGGGCGACGAACGCCCGCGCCAGCGCCACGCGCTGCTGCTCACCACCGGAAAGCGTGCGCGGATAGTGGGTCAGGCGCTTGCCCAGGCCCACGCGCACGAGCATTTCCGTGGCACGCTCGCGCACGCGGTCGGTCTCGCCGCGCAACTCGAGCGGCAGCATCACGTTTTCGAGCGCTGTCAGGTGGCCCACCAACTGGAACGACTGGAACACGAAGCCCACGTGCCGGCCACGCAGCGCGGCGCGCTGGTCTTCATCGAGCGTGAACAGATCCTGGCCGTGCAGCCGCACCGAGCCCGTGCTGGGCRGGTCCAGGCCCGCCAGCAGCCCCAGCAGCGTGGATTTTCCCGAGCCGGACGCGCCGACGATGGCCAGCGTTTCGCCCGGCGTGACGGAAAACGAGACGTCGTGCAAAATCGTCAGCGAACCTGTCGTGTCGGCAACGGTCTTTCCGAGTGACTCGACAGCGAGAATGGAAGAGGACATGAGCGAGAGGATTGGATACGGTTGGCGCCCCAGGGCGCTGGCGGCGTGCGGTGCGATGCTGGGCGCGGCGATGTTGATGGCGGCGCTGCCGGCCGGCGCCCAGGCTCAGGCCCAAACTCAGGCCAGGCCAACGGCCGCGAAACCGGCTGCCACCGCTGCGCCCGCGGTGCTGGTGCTTGGCGACAGCCTGTCGGCCGAGTATGGCATCGCGCGCGGCACCGGCTGGGTCAGCCTGCTGCAGGACCGCCTGCACAAGGAGCGCCTCGATTATAGCGTCGTCAATGCCAGCATCAGCGGCGAGACCACGTCGGGCGGCAAGACGCGCCTGCCGGACCTGCTCGCCCGGCACAAGCCGGCCGTGGTGGTCGTGGAGCTTGGCGCCAACGATGCCCTGCGCGGTCTGTCCCTGCAATCCACAGAAACCAACCTGCGCGGCATGCTGACGGCGGCGCGCCAGGCGGGCGCCGGCGTGGTGCTGGTCGGCATGCGGATTCCGCCGAACTACGGCCCCGACTATACCGAGCGCTTCTTCGCGCTCTACAGCAAGCTGGCCAGCGAGTACCGCGTGAGTCTGGTGCCGTTCTTCCTCGACAAGGTGATCGCCCGGCCCGAGTGGTTCCAGGACGACCGCATTCATCCCACCTCCGCCGCCCAGGCCACGCTGCTCGACAATGTCTGGCCGCAGTTGCAGCCGCTGCTGAAAGCGCCGGCGAAAAAGCGCTGAGATCGTCCTCCCCAAACAAAAAACCCCTGCTGGTCGCTGACCGCAGGGGTTTTTTGCTGGCAAGCCGCGCCGGTTACTGCGCTGCGCCTTCGCTGGCCGGTACGTCGGTGGCCGTGATCGGACGCAGGATCTTGACCTTCGCCCGCGCCTTCAGCGTTTCATAGTAGGCGGCGAGTTCGGCCTGGCCGGCCAGTTGGGCCAGCTGTTGCGACTCGGCGTCGCGCTGGCCCGGGTTCGCCTGGGTCGGCGAGCTGACCTTGCCGATGCGATAGATCGCATAACCATCCGCACCGAGGTCCACGCCGACCACAGCGGGCAGCTTGGTCGTGTCGGCGCGCATGATGGCCTCGACCGCCTTCGGCGACAGGCCGTCTGCCTTGGTACGCGACACCGTCACAGCTTGGCCGAAGCCGGCAGCGCTGTCGGCCTTCTTCAACGCTTCGAGCTTGGCTTCGCCATCCTTGCGGGCCAGTTCGGCAGCCTGCTGGGCGACGTAGGCCTGGCGCACCTGGGCTTCCACGTCCTCGAATTTACGCGCGGTCGCCGGGCGATAGTCGACGATACGTGCCGCCACCAGCGTGGTCGGGCCCACCTGCACCGCTTCGGTGTTGCGCTTGTTCTTGAGCGCGTCGTCGCTGAACAGGGCCTTCAGCACCTTCTCATTGTTGAGCGGGTTCTGCGCGCCCAGCGCCAGGTTCGGCGTGCGGGTGACGTTGTCGGCGGTCTGGATCGTCAGCTTGAACTTGTCGGCGGCCGGCTTGAGGCTTTCGGACTGCTCGTAGACGGTGTTGCCGAAGGCATCGGCCAGCTCCGTGTACTTCTTGCTCGCCAGTTGCTTCTTGAGTTCGGCTTCCAGTTCGGGGCGCACGGCCTCGAGCGGCTGCGTCTCGGCCGCCTTGATGCCGGTCAGCTTGATGATGTGGTAGCCGTAGTCGGTTTCCACCACATCGCTGATCTGGCCGTCCTTGAGCGCGTACATGGCGTCCTCGAACGGCTTGACCAGCGCGCCGCGGCCCATGAAGCCGAGGTCGCCGCCCTTCTCCGCCGAACCCGGATCCTGCGACTGCTTCTTCGCCACGTCGGCGAACGTCTCAGGATGCTTGCGCAGGTCTTCCAGCAGCTTGGTGGCCTTGTCCTTCGCGGCCTTGCGGTCGGCTTCCTTGCCGTCCTTGGGCGCTGAGATCAGGATGTGGCTCGCACGGCGTTGCTCGTCGGTCCGGAAACGCGCGATGTTGCTCTCGTAGTAGGACTTGAGCTCTTCCGGCGTCACGGTCTGGCTCGCGGCCAGGGAGTCGCCGGACAGCACCACGTACTCCACCTTCGCCTGTTCCGGCGTGGTGTAGGCCGACACATGCGCGTCGTAGTAGGCCTTCAGCGCGGCGGCGTCAGCCGTGACCTTGGACGTGAAATCAGCCGGCTTGATCGTCAGCGTCTGCACGTCACGCTGTTGGTCGCGCACGGCGATCAGGCGGTCCAGCAGCGACTTCGGCACGAACGCCGTGGTCCCCACGGCGCCGCCAAGCTGCTGCGTGGCCAGTTCGAAGCGCAGGCGCGCATCGAACTGCTCGGGCGTCATGCCCTGCGTGGCCAGCAGTTGGATGTAGGCCTTGTCGTCGAACTTGCCGTCCGCCGTCTTCAGCTGGGCGATGGCCGGGATGTTCTGGATGGCTGCCGCCACCTGGGCATCGGACACCGTCAGATTCTTCTTGGCGGTGGCGTCGGACACCACGCGTTGCAGGATCAGCTGGTTCACCACGGACTGGCGCGCGGCGGCACCTTCGAACATGCGCGGATCGTACTGATTGCCCAGCATCTGGCGCATGCGCTCGCTCTGGTCGCGCACCACGTTGTCCACTTCCTGCACGGTGATTGCGCGACCATCGACCTTGGCGACGTCGTGCGAGGTATCCATGAAGCGCGAATAGCTTTCCACGCCGAAGAATACGAACGACGGGAAGACAAGCACCAGCAGCAGCAAAAGCATCAGGCGCCGGTTGTTGCGTACGAAATCAAGCATGCTGATTCTGGTAAGGGGTTGGCACGAAGACAAACTCCGCGATTCTAGCAGGTGCCGGGCGCGAAACCGTCATTTGCTGATGCGGCAGCGTCACGTGAGCGGGGAATGGCTGGGAAGACAACAGATACAAAAAAACCCGCATGCGCGGGCGATTTTGCTTGGCGGAGTGGACGGGACTCGAACCCGCGACCCCCGGCGTGACAGGCCGGTATTCTAACCAACTGAACTACCACTCCTGCGTGGGTTCCCTTGGGATGGTGAAGTGGTGGGTGCTGAGGGGCTCGAACCCCCGACCTACGCCTTGTAAGGGCGCCGCTCTACCAACTGAGCTAAGCACCCACTAGACCATCGCGGGCTTGCGCGCCCGCTGGGTAATCTCGCTTCGCACGACTCGGCGGTTACTGCCTGGCTGCCGCTGTTTGCGTTGCGAGGCCGCGATTGTAATACGAGACTTTCCGCGTTGCCAACCCCGGCCGCGCAAAAAAAATGCCGCGGGGGAACCCCGCGGCATCTTCCTGACAGCGCTCGGTCAATCAGTGATGAATCATCTCGACCGTGGCCTTGGCCTTGTCCGCCACCTCGGCGGGCTTGGCCTCTTCCTCGGCCAGCGGCTCGGGCTTGCGCTCGAGTGCCAGCTCCAGCACCTTGTCGATCCAGCGGACCGGCACGATCTCGATGGCGTTCTTCACGTTGTCCGGAATCTCGGCGAGATCCTTGACGTTCTCCTCGGGGATCAGCACCAGCTTRATGCCGCCACGATGGGCCGCCAGCAGCTTCTCCTTGAGACCGCCGATCGGCAGCACTTCGCCGCGCAGCGTGATCTCGCCAGTCATGGCCACGTCCGCCCGCACCGGAATGCCGGTCAGCACCGACACGAGTGCAGTCGTCATCGCCCCGCCGGCCGACGGACCATCCTTGGGCGTGGCGCCTTCGGGTACGTGGATGTGGATGTCGCGCTTCTCGAACATCTCATCCGTGATCCCCAGGCGACGTGCCCGCGAACGCACCACCGAACGCGCAGCTTCGACYGATTCCTTCATCACATCGCCCAACGAGCCGGTACGCGTGATGTTGCCCTTGCCCGGCATGATGGCGGCTTCGATGGTCAGCAGATCGCCGCCCACCTCGGTCCACGCGAGGCCGGTCACCTGGCCCACCTGGTTTTCCTTGCCGGCCAGGCCGAAGTCGTACTTGCGCACGCCCAGGAACTTGTCCAGGTTCTCCGAATCGACCTTCACCGCGCCCGATTCCTTCTTCAGGAGCAGCAGCTTGACCACCTTCCGCGCGATCTTCGACACCTCGCGTTCCAGCGACCGCACACCGGCTTCCCGGGTGTAGTAGCGGATGATGTCGCGGATGGCCGCTTCGGTGATGTCGATCTCGCCAACCTTCAGACCATTGTTCTTGATCTGCTTGGGCAGCAGGTAGCGCGTGGCGATGTTCACCTTCTCGTCTTCGGTGTAGCCCGAGAGGCGAATCACTTCCATACGGTCCAGCAGCGGCGGCGGGATGTTCAGCGAGTTCGACGTCGCCACGAACATCACGTCCGACAGGTCGAAGTCCACCTCGATGTAGTGGTCCTGGAACGTGTGGTTCTGTTCCGGGTCCAGCACCTCGAGCAGCGCCGACGACGGGTCACCACGGAAGTCCATGCCCATCTTGTCGATCTCGTCGAGCAGGAACAGCGGATTGCGCACGCCAACCTTCGACAGGCTCTGCAGGATCTTGCCCGGCATCGAGCCGATATAGGTCCTGCGGTGGCCGCGGATCTCGGCCTCGTCACGCACGCCGCCCAGTGCCATGCGCACGAACTTGCGGTTCGTGGCGCGTGCCACCGACTGCCCGAGCGAGGTCTTGCCCACACCGGGGGGGCCGACCAGGCACAGGATCGGCGCCTTCACCTTGTCCACGCGCTGTTGCACTGCGAGGTACTCGAGAATCCGTTCCTTGACCTTCTCCAGGCCATAGTGGTCTTCGTCAAGCACGCGCTCGGCGTTCGCGAGGTCATTGTTGACCTTGCTCTTCTTGCGCCACGGCAGGTTGACCAGCGTGTCGATGTAGTTGCGCACGACGGTGGCTTCGGCCGACATCGGCGACATCAGCTTGAGCTTCTTGAACTCGGCGTCGGCCTTCTTCTTGGCCTCCTTGGGCATGCGTGCGGCCTTGATGCGCTTATCCAGCTCCTCAAGGTCGGCGCCTTCCTCGCCCTCGCCCAGTTCCTTCTGAATCGCCTTGACCTGCTCGTTCAGGTAGTACTCGCGCTGGCTCTTTTCCATCTGGCGCTTCACGCGGCCACGGATGCGCTTTTCCACCTGCAGGATGTCGATCTCGCCTTCGAGCTGCGAGAGCAGGCTCTCGAGACGCTCGGTCACATTGACCATCTCGAGGATCTTCTGCTTCTGCTCGAGCTTGATCGGCAGGTGCGCGGCGATGGTATCGGCCAGACGACCAGCTTCATCGATGCCCGACAGCGACGTCAGGATCTCGGGCGGGATCTTCTTGTTCAGCTTCACATACTGGTCGAACTGCGACACGATTGCGCGGCGCAGGGCCTCGGTCTCGGCGGATTCGACCGGCGCGGGCGGCACAGGCACGGCTTCGCACATGAAGTGCGAATCGTCCTCGCTCACCTCGGTGATATTCGCGCGTTGCGTGCCTTCCACGAGCACCTTCACGGTACCGTCGGGCAGCTTCAGCATTTGCAGGATATTCGCGATGCAGCCAACCTCGTACAGGTCGTCAGCCGTCGGCTCGTCCTTGGCAGCCGTCTTCTGGGCCACGAGCATGATGCTCTTGCCCGACTCCATCGCAGTCTCAAGCGCCTTGATGGACTTCGGGCGACCCACGAACAGCGGGATCACCATGTGCGGAAACACCACCACGTCGCGCAGCGGCAACAGTGGGAGGCGAATCGGCTCAGCCGGGAGGAGTTGTGTTCCGGACATCATTTTCCCCAGTCAGTCATTTAAGGCGTAAATAGGGTCACGGGAATCGATTGCAAGGTACCGCCCCCGATTCTTTGTGCCGTCATGCCGCGCGAAAAAGTGCCGCGCAAAGCACCTGTGACCCACTCTGAAACAGCATACCCGCGTTTCCTCCCGTTCGTATCGTCGAATTGAAGAAAAAAAGCCGTTCGCTTTCAGGCGAACGGCCGCTTGATTTTTAAGCCGGTGTGGCATGCACCACGTAGGCCGGCGCGTTCGTCAGTTGGACCCCGCAACCTTGGGCTGCTGCTCTTCGTACATGAGCAGCGGCGGTGCATCGCCGGTGATCGTATTTTCATCGATCACCACCTTTTGCACGCCCTTGTAGTTCGGGAGGTCGTACATGACGTCCATCAGCGACTGTTCCAGGATGGAACGCAAACCGCGTGCCCCCGTCTTGCGACGGATGGCCTTGCGTGCGATGGCGGACAGCGCGGCCGGACGAATCTCCAGCTCCACACCTTCCATCGCCAGCAGCTTTTGGTACTGCTTGAGCAGTGCATTCTTGGGCTCGACCAGGATCTGCATCAGCGCGGCCTCGTCCAGCTTGGCCAGCGTGGCCACCACCGGCAGGCGGCCGATCAGCTCCGGAATCAGGCCGAACTTGATCAGGTCTTCCGGCTCGGTCTGGGGCAGCACCTCGCTGACATCACGTTCTTCCTTGCTCTGCACYTGKGCCGCAAAACCGATGCCGGTCTTGTCCGAGCGCTGCATGATGACCTTTTCCAGGCCGTCGAACGCGCCGCCGCAAATGAACAGGATGTTGGTGGTGTCCACCTGCAGGAAGTCCTGATTCGGGTGCTTGCGCCCGCCTTGCGGCGGCACCGAGGCCATCGTGCCTTCGATCAGCTTCAGCAGCGCCTGCTGCACGCCCTCGCCCGACACGTCGCGCGTGATGGACGGGTTGTCGGACTTGCGCGAGATCTTGTCGATTTCGTCGATGTAGACGATGCCGCGCTGGGCCTTCTCGACCTCGTAGTTGCAGTTCTGGAGCAGCTTCTGGATGATGTTCTCGACGTCCTCGCCCACGTAGCCGGCTTCGGTCAGCGTGGTGGCGTCGGCAATCACGAACGGGACGTTCAGCAGCCGGGCCAGCGTCTGCGCGAGCAATGTCTTGCCCGAGCCGGTCGGCCCGATCAGCAGAATATTGCTCTTGGAGAGTTCGACGTCATCCTTCTTGCCAAGATGCTTAAGGCGCTTGTAGTGGTTGTACACCGCTACCGCCAGGATCTTCTTGGCTTGCTCCTGCCCGATCACATACTGATCCAGGCTTTCGCGGATTTCGTGGGGCGTGGGCAGGTCCGAACGCGTGGCGGCCGTGGCGTCCTTATCGGTCGCGGCGGCCTCGTCACGGATGATTTCATTGCACAGGTCGATGCATTCGTCGCAAATGAACACCGACGGGCCCGCGATGAGCTTCTTGACCTCGTGCTGGCTCTTGCCGCAGAACGAGCAATACAGAAGCTTCTCGCTGGATGAACCTTTTTTGTCCGCCATAGGAATCAGTCACATTAGCAGTGTGGTCCCCGCACGGCGGGAGAGCCCCACGGGAAACGCATTAAACGCATCATACGCCAAAACAATTGGCGCAGTCGGCGGCTTCCCCGGCGTGTGGGGCAAAACGCAAAAACGAGGCGCACAGCCTCGTTCCGGTGTAGCCTGCGTCATTTGGCGCAGGCTGTGTGGCGGGAGCCCCGGCGCAGGGCCGTGGGCCGCCCGCTCCGACACACCGGCGTCGGCTCAACCGCGGCGCGAGATGACCTTGTCGATCAGACCGTAGTCCACGGCCTGGTCGCCGCTCATGAAGTTGTCGCGATCGGTGTCGCGGGCAATCTTCTCGACGGGCTGGCCGGTCACTTCCGACAGGATGCTGTTCAGGCGCTCGCGCAGGTACAGGATCTCGCGCGCCTGAATCTCGATGTCCGAGGCCTGGCCACGCGCGCCGCCCAGCGGCTGGTGGATCATGATGCGCGAGTTCGGCAGCGCGCTGCGCTTGCCCTTGGCGCCAGCCGCCAGCAGGAAGGCGCCCATGCTCGCCGCCATGCCCATGCAGAGCGTGGTCACGTCGGGCTTGATGAACTGCATCGTGTCGTAGATCGCCAGGCCGGCGGATACTGAACCGCCGGGCGAGTTGATGTACAGCGACACGTCCTTATCCGGATTCTCGCTCTCGAGGAACAGCAGCTGGGCCACGACCAGGTTTGCGGTCTGGTCGTTCACTTCGCCGACCATGAACACCACGCGCTCCTTGAGCAGGCGCGAGTAGATGTCATACGCGCGCTCGCCCCGGCCGGACTGCTCGACGACCATCGGCACCAGCCCAAGACCCTGGGTTTCCAGAGCAGAGGCCTGCGTCGTGGCGAGACGGTCAAGCAAATCATTGCGGGTCATGCAGGTTCTCCAGGTATTCAGGGAATGCGCCAATCGGCCCCGGCCAGCACTTGCGCGCCAAGCCGGATGCCGCGCAACCGGGGCGCGCCGCGCAATTCGTGCGGCGCGATCCGGTCATGCGAACGCTCAGGCTTGCTGCGCGTTGGTCTCGGCGGTGAGTTCCTCGAACGACACCGACTTGTCCGTGACCTTGGCCTTGTCGCACACGAAATTTACCACGTTGTTTTCGAGCACGTAGGCTTCCATTTCCGCCAGGCGTTGCTGGTCGCCGTAGTACCAGCGCATGACTTCCTTCGGGTCTTCGTAGCTCTTCGCGAAGTCCTCGATTTCCGTCTTGATCTGCTCCGGCTTGGCCTGCAGGCCGTGTGCCTTGACGATCTCGGCCAGGATCAGGCCCAGCTTTACGCGGCGCTCGGCCTGCTGGGTGAACATCTCGGCCGGAATCGGCATGTCCTTGGCGTTCGGCATGCCACGTTGCTCGAGGTCGCGGCGGGCCATTTCCACCAGGCGTTCCTGATCCTGTTCGATCAGGGCCTTGGGCACGTCCAGCTCGCTCACCTTCAGCAGCGCTTCCATGACCTGGTCCTTCAGCATGGCGTGCGTGCGGCGCTTGACTTCGCGCTCGAGGTTTTCGCGGATGTCGGCGCGCATCTTCTCGACGCTGCCGTCAGCGATGCCGAGCGACTTCGCGAAGCCGTCGTCCACTTCCGGCAGGTGCGCCCACTCCACCTTCTTCAGCGTGATCGTGAACTCGGCAGTCTTGCCGGCCACTTCCTTGCCGTGGTAGTCGGCCGGGAAGGCCAGCGGGAACGTCTTGCTCTCGCCCAGCTTCAGGCCCAGCGCGGCTTGCTCGAACTCGGGCAGCATGCGGCCTTCGCCCAGCACGAATSCGAAGTCATCGGCCTTGCCGCCAGGGAATTCCACGCCGTCGATCTTGCCGACGAAGTCCAGCGTCACGCGGTCGCCATTCTTGGCGGCGTCATCGGCACCACCGTCGCCATGGGCGCCGGCTTCGCCGCGCACGTGGTAGTGCACGCGCTGCTTGCGCAGGATGTCGATGGTCTTGTCGATCTCGGCGTCGCCGATTTCCGTCTGGGTACGGGTCACTTCAGCCGTGGCCAGGTCGCCCAGCTTGACTTCCGGGTACACCTCGAAGGTGGCTTCGAACGCCACTTCGTCTTCCGACACGCCGTCGGTCTTCAGGTCGAACTTRGGCTGGCCGGCAACCTTCACGTCCTGGGCCTGCGTGATGTCGAAGAACTTGCGGGCGGCCTTGTCGAAGCGCACTTCGAACTCGACCTGCTGGCCATATTGCTTCTCGACCATCTTCATCGGCACCTTGCCCGGGCGGAAGCCGGACATCTTCACCGTCTTCGACAGGCGCACCAGGCGTTCCTGGGTTTCCTTCTGCACTTCGGCCTTGGGAATAGCCAGGGTTACCTTACGGTCCAGCTTGCCGAGGTTTTCAATGACGTTCGACATGGTCGTTAATCCAATCCAGAAATGTAGTTTTAAGCGCAACCGCCTGCGCACCGGCCTGGCCGCGGCCAGTGAAACCTACGGAATCCCGACGCGAACGAAGGGCTTCCGCGCAAACGGAAAACGGGGATTATCGCACGGTTTTTGTTCGCTTCCGGCAGTTTTTACCCTGACGCGTCCGAGGCCGCCCCGGGATCGATAGCCGGCGCGTCCGCCGTGTTGCCGTGCCGCAGCGCCCGCAGCAGCAGCCGGGCGGGGKCGACGGCATCGGCCAGATCCGACTCGATGGGCAACGGTTCGCCCTCGATCTGGCTGGCAATCAACTCCGCGCCCAGTGCGGCCCATGTGAGGCCGCGCGACGCATACGCAAGTGCCGCGTAGAGCCCCGGCATCCGGGGCAGGTCCCGCAGGTGGGCGCCGCGCAGTGGCCCGGACCGGGCCAGCGCCTGCGCCTCATCCGCGAGGGGGCCGATCAGCGGCAGGCGGTTGTGCGTCACGGTGCGCACGCCGACGTAGCCGGTCAACTGCGCGGGATCGAGATGGGCGATGTCGGCGGCACGGTCCGGCAGCAGCGTGGCGAGGCGCTCCAGGTTGGCGGCGTGGACCTCGGGACGCTCGGCCAGCGGGCCTTCGTCAGCGTCATAGCTCGAGCCGATGCGCGCCCCGCCCTCCGGGGCCTGCGGCAGCAGGTAGCCGCCCCCGGTCACCACGCAGTCGGGCCAGCGACCCATCGCCGCGACCTGCGCCGGGGAGAGATCGGTCAGCTGTCCACGCACCCGGCGCAGGGCCAGAAAACGGTTGGAGACGAGCCGTTCGGCCTCATGGGCGTTGGCCAGCACCAGGACCGGCGCCTCAGCCAGCACGCTGCCATCGGCCGCCCTCGCCTGCCAGGCGCCATCCACATATTCGATCGCGGCCACCCGGCAGTTGAACCGCGCATCCAGGGCCGCGCCGGCCTTGTCGAGTTGGGCGCGGCAGATGTCGGGCGGCGCCACCCATCCGCCACGCGGGAACCAGAGCCCGCCGCGCGCCACCGTGGCATCGTGGCGCACAGCCGCTTCGGTGGGGTCCATCCACCTGACGAACGATTCGGGGAAGCCCAGGGCGGCCAGCGCCGCCTGCTGGGCCGCACTATCGGCATCACCCTCCCCGATCTGGAGCACGCCGCAGCCATGCCAGTTCACCGGGTGCCCCGCCGCCGCGAGGGCCGTCCACGCGCGCAGCGCATGAAGATTGCCGGCGCGCGAGAGCCGGGACAACTGGCTTTCGTCAGGCGACACATGGGCATGCATGGCCGCCGCGCGATGGCTGGAGGTCTGGCGCGCCGGGCCATCATGGGCGTCGAACAGCGTCACGCGCCAGCCGCGTGCTGCCAGCCGCTCKGTGACCGCGCAGCCGGCCAACCCCGCGCCGATCACAATGGCGTGACGCTCTCGCCACTCCGCAGCGGGTGTCGGGGCATGGCGCCGGTTCTTCCAGGCTGGGGCGAAGCGCGCCACTGTCATGTCGTGCTTGCCGCCGAAACCTGGCGCCTTGTCGACCTCAAACCCGACTGCCTGCAAGCCGCGCCGCACCGAACCGGACGCTGTATACGTAGCGAGCGTGGCACCGGGCCGGGCCAGCCGGGATACCCCCCGGAAGACGGTTTCGGACCACATGTCCGCGTTGCGGGAGGGGGAGAACCCATCGAGATAGAACGCATCGGCGCCGAGCGCGAGCTTGGGCAGCATTGCGTCGATATCGCCCAGCGCCAGCGTCAGCGTGACCGCACCGCCTTCGAATTCGAGTCGATGCAAGCCCGGCAGCGCATCGGGCCAGGCCGCTTGCAGCGGTTCGGCGAGCGGTAGCAAATCGCCGAGTCCGGCATGCAGCGCCGCCAGTCCATCGCGCGTAAATGGATGTTTTTCAACGGAAACGAAGTGAAGCCGACGGCAGCGGTGCGGATCGTCGCGCCAGGCCTGCCAGGTGGCGAGGAAGTTCATCCCTTGCCCGAATCCGGTTTCCACGATCACGAACTGGTCGCGCCCCGCCCAGTTGCCGGGCAGACCATTGCCACCCAGGAACACGTGATGMGCCTCCGTCAGCCCGCCTTCCGTGCTGTGATAGACGTCGTCGTAACGTGGCGAAAAGGGAATGCCGTCGGGGGAGAGGATCGGCTCGGCGGACTCGAGGGCACGCGGCATGGCAGGCATCGGCGGACGGGACACTTCGGACGGCAACAGCCGCAGGAACGGGCCGTAAAACGGGCTTCCGGGGGCGGCGGATGGTAGCATAGCGCCCTTCGCGCCACGCGCCCGCCGACGCTTTTTTCGCCGACGCTTGCGCGCCGTCATCCCGCTTTATCCCGCCTCATCATGCTCAGTTATCGCCACGCCTTCCATGCCGGCAACCATGCCGATGTCCTCAAGCACGCCGTCGTGGTCCAGTTGCTGGAGCACCTGACGCAGAAGGACAAGGCGTTCTGGTACATCGACACCCATGCCGGCGCCGGCCTCTACGCGCTGGACCACGCCTACGCGCAGAAGAAGGCCGAGTTCGAAACCGGCATTTCGCGCATCTGGCAGGCTGCCGCCGATGGCCAGACCCTGCCCCCGTTCCTGGACGAATTCCTGGACCAGGTGCGCGCCCAGAACCCGGACGGCAACCTGCGTCACTACCCGGGTTCGCCATGGCTGGCCTGGCAGATGCTGCGCGATCAGGACCGCCTGCGGCTGTTCGAGCTGCACAGTACCGAGATCCAGGTGCTRCGCGACAATTTCCGCGGCGCGGGCCGCAAAGTCATGCTTTACGACGGCGACGGCTTCAATGGCATCAAGGCCATCCTGCCGCCGCCGCCGCGCCGCGCGCTGGTGCTGATCGACCCCTCATACGAAGACAAACAGGACTACGCGCGTACCGTGCAGGCCCTGGAAGACAGCCTCGAACGGTTTGCAACTGGCGTTTATGCGATCTGGTATCCGCAGGTGCAGCGGCGCGAGTCGATCCAACTGCCGGCGCAGCTGATGCGCCTGCCGCTGAAGAGTTGGCTGCATGTGACGCTGACTGTGAAGCATCCGGTGGAAGGCGGGCTCGGCCTGCATGGCAGCGGGATGTTCATCGTCAACCCGCCATGGCGGCTCAAGGAGACGATCGAGGAGGCGATGCCGCTGCTGGTGGATTTGCTCGGTCAGGATGCCGGCGCAAGCTACACGCTGGAATCGCTCGATAACTGACCCCGGCGCGCGTCAGGCCCGGGGCTCATTCCGATGGGCCGACAGACTGGGCCAGACCCGCGTCAGTGCGGCATGCACCAGCAGGCCCAGCGCCAGCCCGGCGGCGTCGGCGAYCAGGTCATGCCAGTCGGACGAGCGGGTCGCCGTCATGCCTTGCAGCCATTCGATCAGCACGCCATAGGCCATCAGGCCGGCCAGCACCGCCGCCATGCGGCCGGCCCAGGCGCGCACGCCAAGCAGCGCGAGCACCCCGAAGGCAAGAAGGTGGTTGGATTTGTCCCAGCCGGTGGTAGGCTGCGGCACCGAGAGCGGCAGCAGCGACAGGACCAGCACGGCCACCGCGCAGATCGAGAACAGCAGTCGGTATTGATTCGGGGTCAGGCGCGGCACGGGGATTGGGGCCTATCGACGAGATGTCACGTCCAGAGCATAACAGGCCGCACCGCCACGGCTACGTGGCGTGCCACACGTTCCCGCCGCGCGCTATTGGTAAGTCATGGTAAAGGTCATCGCCGTATTCGCAGTTCCGCCGGTTATCGCCCAGGCGGTCTGGTGATAGCGGGCCCTCAAGGGAATCCGGTAGCTTCCGCCAGCCGTGGGCCAATAGCCAGTAAATGATCGGTTCGCGCCGAGCGGCAGTATGGCGCCGGCATTATCCAGCAATTGCACGCCAACGCCCCGCGCGGTTGAGTTGCTGTCGAGCGCCACGATCGATTTAGCGGCGTCGAGAACCCGCGTGACAGCATCCAGTCGATACTGAATGCCTTGTATCCCCGCCGGGCAGTTGTTGACGTCGATGGCGAACGACGTGGCGGGCGCGGGCGATCCGATCCCCCCAAAATCCATATTCGAGCGCGTGCCCATATTCACCGTGACATTGGGGGTTGAGCAGGCAAGCTCGGAGAACGTGGGATTGCCACTCACTGTGACATCCACGCCAGCCATGGGAAGCTGCTTGTAGAACTCCTCGATGCCAGCCTGTGCGACCCTGCCCGGCAGACTCACTGTGCCGGCCCTGATCGGCCCGGTCTTGACGAAGGCGAAATTCATTCGCGTTCCCCATTGCATCCGTGTCGCGCCGGGATTCGTCGTCCCCATGGTAATGCCCCAGGTCGGCGGCACGCTAACAGGCTTCGCGTTGTCACCGCCATACCACTCGCGCCGCGTCCCTGAATTCACACCGATAACCAGGCCAACGCCCTGTAGATTGGTATTGTAGACATGGTAATTCACGCCATTTTCAATGAATGTCACGCCAGACTGCTGGAGGGTTGACCGATAGTACGGCCCCGCAGGCCGATACGCCGCCAGCATGCAGGTCCACACCTCCCGGCCCATGCTCTGCATGCCTGTCCACGGAGAAATGCGGGCGCCGATCGGCACATCCCGCGCTACCCCGAAGTTGCCCGAGGGCAGCTGGAAGTTGAACACCGAGGGGTTGGGACTGTCGCACGACACGGCCTGGGCCTCCCCCTGCACGAGGGCGAACCACGCCATCACGGCGCCTCCTGTCGTGCGAAGGAGGGTTCTTGTGTGAATCACTGACATATTTATCTGCTTTTGATGCATTACTGGTAAGTCATGGTGAAGGTCATTGCCGTATTGGCGGTGCCTCCCCTTATTACTTCGCCAGTTTTGTAATAGCGTGCCTTTAGCGGAATCTTGTAGCTTCCGCCAGACGTGCGGTTGTATCCGGTGAATGGCTTATCCACCCCGAGCGGCAGCACGGCACCGGCGCCATCCAGCAACTGCACGCCAATGCCCTGCGCGTTCGAATTCCCATCGAGGGCCACCACTGAATTGGCGCTATTAAGTACCTGGGTGACGGCATCCACCCGATACTGGATGCCATTCAGCCCCCCGGGACAATTGTTGACGTCAATGGTGAACGCGGTCGCGGGCGCGGCGGACCCCACACCTTGAAAATCCGTGTGCGACCGCGTGCCCATGTTCACGTTGACATTGGGCGTGGTACAGGCCACTTCGGAGAAGGTGGGGCTGCCACTTGCCCTCACATCGACGATGGCTTGCGGATTCCCGTCGTACATTGCGTCAATGCCGACCTGCAGGACAGCACCCGGAAGATTCACCGCGCCGGCTGTAATCGGCCCGGTCTTGACGAATGCGAAACTCATTCGCGTCCCAAACCCCATGGGTTGGCGGCTACTGCTTGTTGTCCCGACGGCAACCTCCCAATTTGTCGGGACGCCGTGCAGCCTCGCGTTATCGCCGCCATACCAATTGCCCCCCGCCCCTGAATTGACGCCGATCACCAGTCCAACCCCCTGGACATTCGTGGTGAAGACCGGAAAACTCTCCCCGCCCTCGGAATAGTGGAGTTGCCCGGCCCGCGGCAGCCCTGCCCGATAAGCCGGCCCGATGTTCACGTCCGCCGGCACAGTGCATCGCCACGTCTGCCTGCCCGCRGTTTGTCTGCTGGTCCACGGGGAAATGCGCGTGCCAACCGGCGCATCCCTTGGCACCGCGAAGGTCCCCACGGGTAGCTGGAAATTGAACACGGCGGGATTGGGACTGTTACACGTGAGACCCTGGGCGTGGGCTTGCCCCTGGGCAAGCGCCAGCCATGCCACCACGGTGATCACCATCGTCCGCCCAAGCTTTGCTGCTGTAATGACTGACATCAAAAATCCTCCGCTGTTGGCATTTGCCTCCGGCTTTCCGGCGGCGATTGCGGGCCGAAGCCGCGCGGCTACAGGCATTGCGCATCGACGGTGGCGATGCCGATCGCGTTGCGCGCATCGGACAGCGCGGGGAGTCGATAGCTGAACTGACATGCCTGCCCCGCGCCATCGGCCGAAGCCACCGTCAACTCGCCGCTATCGCTCTGCAGGCCACGGACGATGATTCGCCCGCCCTGCCCCACCATGCCCACCGATTCGCCCGCGGCGTCGAGCACTTCCCCGCCGAACGGCACCGGCTTGCCATCCGCCGTCCGCACGCGCACGATGGCGGCCCGGCCGGGGTTCGCCGTCTCGAACAACACCTTCACGATTGCGCCGGCGGTCGGGGCGAGTTGTTGCAGCGTCGACTTGAGTTCGACATCCAGCGGCAGGCCCTTGGGATCAATTTCCACCTCGTTTCGGGCAAACGGCATCAGGCTCGACACCACCGCACGCCCCCACGGATCCACCCGCAAGCCATTGCCGCCCCCGACCCGCGCACCGGATGCACCCTTCGCTTCGACGATCGCCAGGGTGTCGCCCAGGCTCGGCGTCAGGACAACGCCGCCGCTGTAGGCAACAACGCCGCCCGAGATACCGGCGGATGCCTGGGTATAGGTGTTGCTCTTGCTGGCACCGCCCGTGAACGCGGCCAGTGTCGACTGATACGACGCGTTCSCACCGACGCTCGTGGCATGGCTCGCGCTGCCCCCTCCGGTGTACCCGGCATTCAAGCCGTAGCTGAATGCGTTGTCGACGCCGTACGATCCAGTCACCGACTGGTTCACCGAGGTAGGCCCCGACGAGCCGGTCTGTACGCTGGTCGTCGAGTACGGTGCCTGCGTGGCCTTGCCCAGCGGAACGCCCAGGCTCAGCATCACGCGACTGTTCCACCTCGCGGTGTTCACGTCGAACTGGCGCGCGGCAGAGACACCATAGTTGACCCGCCGGAAGCTGTTGTTATAGCCAAGCTGGAACTGTGTATCGCGGCCGTTGCGCCGCCAGTAGTCCTGGGTGGATCCACTCACGTAGAAGTTGCCGTAGCCGCCCGGCAGCGCCTGGTTCAGCACCAGTTGCAGCCGGCCGCGTGGGGTGCCGTGCAAGGCCACGCCCATGTCTTTCCGGTCCAGATCGCCCAGGGCGACGGCATCCGCGAGGCTGAGGTACCCGCCCGTGGAGTACCGATAGGCGGCCAGCGTCAGGTTGGTGTTGGTGGGTTCCACCAGCTTGCTCAAGCTCAGCCGCACACTCTGCCCATGACGGTCCGGCTCGTTGCGCAGCCGCGTGGAGGCATGGGTGATATCCGCGCCCAGCGCACCAAAGCGGGTGTTAAGCGCGGCGCCAATCACGCCGGACGCATAGTCCTGCGCAACCGTCACCCCGCCAAAGCCTGTGATCAGGTTGGTGAAGCCATGCTGCACGGTGGCCTGCATCATCAGCGGCTTGCCATTGCTYGTGGCGCTTCGATACTGGCCCGCGGCCACGCCATAGCGGGTCACGCCCGGCCGCAGAGCATTCACCGCGCCGGCATAGGGCACCTTCGAGATGTGCACGCTGCCATCGGCCTCCGTCACCACCACTTCGAGGTCGCCGCCATAGCCGGTGGGGTACAGGTCGTTGATCTCGAAGGCGCCGGCCGCGACGTTGGTTTCGTAGATCGTGTTGCCGTTCTGGCGGATCTCCACCCGGGCATTGCTGCTGGCGATGCCGTGCACCACCGGCGCATAGCCGCGCTGCGACTCCGGATACATCCGATCGTCGCTCGACAGTTGCACGCCTCGAAAGCCCACGCTGTCAAACATGGTGCCATCGGTGTAGGCATCGCCAAAGACCAGCTGGCTCTTGATGGAAGCAAGCGAGCGCTGGACAAACGTCTGCGTCGCCTGGTAGCGGGTGCCGGTGCGTTCGTGGTGGGTCAGGCTGCCGTTGTGACGAAAACGCCATGCGCCCGCGTTCACGCCGCCATTCAGCCCGACGAAGCCCTGCGTGGCGGAAAAACCCTGCCCGCTATTGTGATAAACGCTGGCGTTGTAGAGCAGGCGTCCTGCGCTCACACCTTCATCCCAATACTTCGGGTCGATGTAGCCACGCGGCTGGCGGCTCATGGCAACTTGCGGCAGGCTCAGATCGAGGCGCTGCTCACTGCTGTCGAAGTGCGCGACAGCGTCCGGCACCAGTTGCGCGAGCGTCGGGCAGGCAGCGGCATCGTCCAGTAGCGCCTTGGCCTCCGGCGTCAGCGCGGCAAGGTCCACGCCGATGCGCTCGAGCAGGGCGCGATCGAAACACGGATGCACCTCGTTTGCTGCGCCGGCCTGGCGCAAGACAACCTCAGTCCGGCCCAGCCAGACTTCGTTGACATGCAGATCCGCCCGGTACGTACCCGGTACGGCCGCATTCCCCTTGCTGAAGCGGCTGACATCCACCCGCCCGTGACCGGGCTGGTGCAGGAAGATATCGTTGAAGGCAACCTCCCCAGCAGTAGGGGTGGCCATTCCATCCGCCCACGCCGAGGCGCTGGTGAACAGCGCGAGCGAAACCATGGTCGGACGCAGGCGGAAACGGGATGCGAGGGGTTGTTTTTGGTGGGACACGGGGATCTTCATCACAAATTCAGACAAGCCGATCCCCTGCCGTATGGCGGCATCGCAAAAACGCTAGATAGGGGATACGTTGGAGGCGTCCTGCGCGGCGACAGCTTCGCCGGCAAGCGCCGCTATTCAGTGGGTCGCGGCGGCTTCGCCGGTGACCGCTCCGCCATGGTCATTGAGGGCGGTGTAATGGACCTTGGGCGCTGCGGACTGCGTGACGTCGCCCTTGAGCGGGAACACCTGGGTTTCGCCCGGGTTCACCATGCCGCCGTCATCGAAGCTGGCGACCTTGCCGTCGCTGCCTTTCACTTCCAGCGCGGTAAAGGAAACGTGGTACGAGGTCGGATTGCGGGCTTCCAGGCTGAACTGATTGCCGGATGCCACCAACCGCCAGGCCACCTGCCCCGGAGCGTCCAGTGCGCTGCCCTTCAGGTTTGCGGGGCGATAGAACATCTTGATGCGCGAGCGGAACGCGAGCTGCAAATGGTTGGTGTTCGCGCCACTGGCTTCGGCCTTGGGCGGGATTTCCAGCACGTTGAGCCAGAACACCGACTCCTTGTCCTGCGGCAGTGGCTCGCCGGTATGGAGGATGCGCAGGGTCTGCGCCTTCTTCGGATCAATGCGCATCACGGGCGGAGTGACCAGAAATGGCACCTCCACGGTAGATGGCGCGGCCTTGGGGTCGCCATTGTCGAGCCAGGCCTGGGTCAGCGCCGGAGCATTTCCCTGATTGGAAAGCTTGATCGTCGCTTCTTTTTCGTTGGCGTTGTACACCACACGCGTGCCGCCGATCACCACCGAAGCGTGGGCGCTCCACGCGGCAGGCAGGCTCAGCACGAGCACGGCTGCGGTCAGTACGGAACGGATTTTCTGGTTGGTGATCATGATTGCACGCGGTATTCAGGAAACAAGGGGTGAAAAGGTGGCGCGACACCGCGCCACCCGATACGGCTTTACTGATAGGCGATGGAGTACATCACGCTGGTATTGGCCGCGCCGGCGGTTGCCGCGCCGGTGGCGACGTACTGGGCGTAGTAGCGCAGCGTGGCGGCACCAGAGGCCAGGGGAACCGACTTCGAGTTTTGCAGGGCATTGGCGAAACCGACGTTGATGTTGGTTTCGTCCGAGGCGTTCTGCAGGCCGATCTGCACGCGCTGGGCGCCGCCTGCGGTGAGGTTCAGGCGACCCGTGGAGGCGTCGGTGTTGGGACCCGCCTCAAAGAAGGTGCGCACATTGCCTGCGGTCGGCGTGCAGCCCGACAGCGCGATGCTGAACGGCGTGCGGCCGGCGGTCTTGCCCGCTGCGGAGAGCGAGGACGCCGACACGGTCGGCAGGGCAACCACGAAATTGGTAGCGCCACCATTGATGGCACAAGTCTGCGCCGTGACGTTGCCGGTGAAGGTGATCGTACCGTCGGCGGCTGCAGCCATTTGCGAAGCCATTGCGGTGCCACCAATGATCAAGGCGGAGAGGAGTTTGCTTTTCATGAAGGAATCCATGCAGAGGTAAAACGACTGAGAATCTGGACATTGCGAACATGCGTACGGATGTGGCCAGCCTGTTTGCAGGACGTGTTGCCGTGGTCGGGAACGCTTCGCTGCAATCGAGCGAATAATAGGGAGGACAGCCCGCCCGATAAATCGACGATTCTTTAATTTTCAGACGGGAGAAGACGTGCGAAAGCCGTCACTGGCGTGCGCCGTGACGGCCGAAAATGCAGAGAGAATCACGAAATCCGCTGGTGCGGCGGGGGCTCCGGTGAAGCGCGAATTTCGCGAGCAGTCAGGAGACCATCGCTGGGCGGATGCCTCGGCGCTGGCTCGCCATACTTCGATGCGCGGCCATGGCAAAGCCGAAGGCCATGGCGATCAACACGGCCGCGACCAGGCTCAGGTACTGCCCGCCTGTCGACTGGATTACGACCCCGCCCAGCAGGCCCGAGCAGGCCAGCCCYGTATAGGTAGCCGTATTGTTCAGCGCAAGCACCAGCGGCGCCGTCGTCGGGGACAACTGGACGAGCCGATGCTGTTGCGGAACGATGAGCCCCCATCCGCAAATGCCCCAGATGACCAGCGAAACCAGGGCCGTCGCCGCGTGGCCGGCCATCCACGGCAGCGCACAGAAGTTGAGGATCGCCACCCAGAGCATCGCGTGGATGATGTGGCGGCTCTCGAAGCGGTCCACGAGACGGCCGGCCATGAGGTTCCCGAACGTCGCGGCAACGCCCCACACCAGCAACATCCCAGCCAGAATGCGTTCGTCGCCACCCGTCACGCGCGCCAGCACCACGCCGGCGTAGGTGTAGACCATCAGGAACCCGCCGAACGCGAACAGTGACGTGAGCAAGGTCAGCGCGACGCGCCTGTCACGCAAGGGAGCAAGCCGCTCCCGCAACCGGACGGCCGCTGGCAACGGAACGGACGGCAGCATCGTCCAGACGCCGATCATCGCGACGATACCGAGCGCCGTGACGAACCAGAGCGTTCCCCGCCACCCGCCGAATCCGCCGATAAAGGTGCCGAGTGGCGAGCCCAGCGCCGTGGCCCCCGTCAGGCCGGCTGTGACCGTGGCCAGCGCACGCCCGCGCTTCTCCGGTGCGGCGAGCGCGGCGGCCACACCCAATGCGGTCGGCGAAAACAGCGCGGCGCCGAAGCCTGCCAGCACCCGGCTCAGCAGCACCCACTGGAGGTCGGTAGCGAGCGCGCTGATGGCGTTGCCGATCACGAAAATGCCCAGCGCGGTCACCAGCAGCCGCTTTCTCGGCAAGTTGCCCGCCACGGCGGCCATCACGGGCGCCGCCACGGCATAGGTCAACGCGTAGCAAGTCACCATCAGGCCGGCCATGCTGATCGATGTGTGCAACGAAGCCGCCACGCCGGGCAAGATGCCGGCGACGACGAAGTTGTCCGTGCCCATGGCGAACATGCCCAGCGCCAGTATCAGTAGTCGACGATCCATAGGAGCAACTCGGTGAAATGCGGTTGATATCGATCATATTCGCCGTTGACCGTGTCTCAAATGTCATATATACCGTCAATTCAGGACATGACCCCGGGTATCACCATGCACACGATCGGTTTCGTCGTCTTTCCGAACTTCTATCTGATGGGCCTGGCGGCCGTCACGGCGTTCGAGCTGGCCAACGTCGTCCTCGAAGAGCGGGCCTACGACGTGACGGTGCTGTCGGAGACCGGCGGACTGGTGATGTCGTCGGCCGGCATTCGGGTCGATTCGCAGCCCTTCGGCGACAACGCCTATGACACGGTCATGTTCGGCTCGGGGGTCGAGATCGACATCACTTCCGCCGCGTTGACCGCTTTCGTCGCCCGTTCGCTGAAGACGGCAAGGCGGATTGCGGCGCCATGCACGGGCGCCTTCATCCTGGCGCAGGCGGGCGTCCTGGATGGCCGGCGCGCAACCACCCATTGGCGGTTCGCGCATGACCTGCAGCGCCGCTTCCCGAAGATCGCGGTCGAAGAGGACCAGATTTTCATCGTGGACGGGCCGATCTGGACTTCCGCAGGCATGACGGCCACCATCGACATGGCGCTCGCCATGATCGAGAAGGACCACGGCGCGGAGGTCTCGCGCACGGTGGCGCGCAAGCTGGTCATCTATCATCGGCGCGCGGGCGGCCAGTCGCAGTTTTCCACGTTGCTCGACCTCGACCCGAAGTCCGACAGGATCCAGAAAGCCATCGACCACGCCAACGCCAACCTGCGCCATCCGCTGACGGTGGACGAACTGGCCGATGTCGCCGGGCTCAGTCCACGCCAGTTCAGCCGGGCATTCAGCGCGGAGACCGGTCAATCGCCCGCAAAGGCCGTGGAACACCTGCGCGTGGAGGCGGCGAGGCTGCTGCTGGAGAAAGGCCGACTTTCGCTGGACGTGATCGCGCAGGAAGTCGGATTCTCTGACCGCGAGCGCATGCGGCGCGCCTTCGTCCGCACCACCGGGCAACCGCCGCAGGCAGTTCGCCGCCTGAGCCGGGCCCCTGCCGAGCGATCGGCCTGACACCTTCCCATCGACAGTCTCCCCCCAACATGACCAGCACGCTCGATCACATCCCCCGCCACGCTACGGCCGCCCCGGTGTCTCTGGAAAGCGCCATCGAGGCCGCGGGCGTCGGCAAGTTCCAGTACCGGCTCTTTGTCATCTTCGGCCTGGTGTGGCTGGCGGACGCCATGCAGGTGCTGTCCATCGGCTTCAGCGCCCCGTCGATTGCGAAGACGTTCGGCATCTCCGTGCCCCAGGCGCTGCAAACGGGCACGTTCTTCTTCGTCGGCATGCTGGCGGGGGCGTTCTTCTTCGGGCGACTGGCGGACCGCATCGGCCGGCGGCCCGTGCTGATGACGGCCGTGGTCATCGACGCGATCTGCGGGGTCGCCTCCGCCTTCGCGCCGGACCTGACCTGGCTGCTGGTGCTGCGCTTGTTCACGGGGATTGGCGTCGGCGGCACGCTGCCCGTCGACTACACCATGATGGCGGAGTTCCTGCCCCGCGACCGCCGTGGCCGCTGGCTGGTCCTGCTGGAGTCCTTCTGGGCGCTCGGCACGCTCTGCCTGGCCTTGCTGGCGCTGGCAGCGCTGTCCTATGGCGATCAGGCCTGGCGCGCGATCTTCCTTGTCACCGCCATTCCCGCGCTGGTGGGCGTGGTCCTGCGCTTCTATATCCCGGAATCGCCGATGTTCCTCAACCGAAACGGGAAGCCGGACGCGGCGCGCGCGGTGCTCCAGCGTGTGGCCGATGCGAACGGCAGGCAGGTGGAAATCCCGCCGCTGCAAGCGGAGCGTGCCGCGCCAAAATCGGTCCTTGCGCTGTTCTCGGGCGGTCTTCGGCGCCGCACCCTGGCGCTGCTGGCGGCATGGGCGCTCGTCTCCATCGCGTACTACGGCGTGTTCGTCTACCTGCCGATCAAGCTCGGCGCCGAAGGATTCGCCTTCATGCGCGGGCAGGTCTTCCTGGTGATCCTCGCCATCGTGCAGTTGCCGGGCTACGCCTTGTCTGCCTATGGCGTGGAACGCTGGGGCCGGAAGCCCACCCTGATCGGCTTCCTGCTGCTCAGCGCCGCGGGGTGCATGCTGTACAGCTTTGGCACCGATCCCACGGTGGTGGTCGGCTCGACGCTACTCATGAGCTTCTCGCTGCTTGGCACATGGAGCGCGCTGTACGCCTTCACCCCCGAGGTCTATCCGACCGACCTGCGGGCCACGGGCATGGGCACGTGCGGCGCCGTGGCGCGTTTCGGCGGACTGTTCGCGCCCTCGATCATTGCCCCGGTGATGGCCACGCACTTCACCCTGGCGCTGGCCTTGATCTCCGCCATGCTGCTCGCCGGGGCGGTCGCCATTGGCGCCGTCAACGTGGAGTCGAGGAACCGCGCGCTGGATTAGGAGGACGGCACCAGATCCGGCGACGGCGCCCTCGGCACCAGCGCGAAGGCGATCTGGATCAGGCCAACGGTCAACCCCAGCGCGGCGCCCACCTTCCACGCGACGGAGTAGTTCTGCATCAGGTCATAGAGCCAGCCGCCCCCGAAGGCGCCGATAAAGCTGCCGATCTGGTGACTGAAGAACGCCACGCCGGCGATCATCGCCTGCCAGCGCAGGCCGAACGTCTGCGCAATCCATCCTTGCACCAGCGGCGACACGCCCAGCCAGAGAAACCCCATGACCCCGGAGAACACCAGCGTGCTTTCCGGGGTCGGCAGGGTGTGGAAGAACCAGATGAAGCCGAGGGACCGGCAGATATAGATGCCGCCGAGCAACAGCAGCTTGTTGACCCGCCCGCCCGCCCATCCGAAAAACAGGCTGCCCAGCACGTTGAATCCGCCGATCATGCCGAGCGCCTTGGCGGACAGCATCGGGTCCATGCCACAGATATCGAGGTATGCGGGAAGGTGCGTCGTCAGGAACACCAATTGCATCCCGCAGACGGTGTAGGCCAGCGCCATGACCACGAACGGCGGATGCCGCAGCGCGCCCATCAGGGCCTGGCGGCCACTCAGCTCCGGCTGCGCCCGCGTGGGCGCCTGGCGCGAAGTGTCAGAACGGCCAGCAAACCAGGCGGCGGGCAGCATCACCAGCGCCAGCACGACAAAGGCGGCCACGCCCATGCGCCAGCCCCATTCGCTGGCAATGCTCTGCCCCAGCGGCGCGGCGATCATCGCCCCGAGCGAACCGCAGGCCGACACGCAGCCGAGCACCAGGCTGCGCACCTGAACGTTCACGGCGCTCGATGCCGCGGCCATCGCCATCGCCGTGCCGGTGGAAGCCATCGCCATGCCGATCAGCACCCCGGCGCCGAGCACGACCGCCCAGAGTCCGTGGGACGTGGCGAGCAGCACCAGCCCGATCAGGTACAGCAACGCGCCCCCGACCATCAGCGGGCGGAACCCGGTTCGTACCGCCAGCGCGCCGGCAAATGGCTGCAAYACACCCCAGGTGAGGTTTTGTACCGCCACGGCAATCGTGAAATCGCCCACTGAAATCCCGATGTCGCGGGTCAGGGGCGGCACGAAAATGCCCAGGCTCTGCCGCAGGCCCATGGCGAGCGACAGCATGACGGAGGCGCCAATGAGAATTGGCAGTGCGGGACGCAGCGAGGCAAGACGGGACATGCGAGGGCTCTTGTTATTAGCGGCCTGTGCACAGGCCGGAAATGCCATTTTCGTTGAATCGTCAATGAAAATACATCCTCGGGAATACCGAGGAAGCACTGCCCTGCAGAATGAGGGCGACGCATTACACTGTCGGCCATGCACCACATCCCCCAACCCTCTCCTGCACCGCTCATTGCCTATTTCTGGAGTGACGATGCCATCCGCAGCCGGAGTGTGAGTGACGTCGTGTTATCCGGCACGGTCGACATTCCCGAACCGCCGGCCCGGCTGCGCGCGGATTGGGCGCGGGAAATCGCGTCCAATATGTCGCTGGAAACCGGCGATGTCGAAGCGATGTCCCTGCCACGGGCGCGAATGCGCTGGCCCGACTACTCGGCCTGCGTACAGGCGGTGTCAGATTGGGCGCGCACCTTCGGCATGATTTTGTCGACCGACGTCGCGCTCATGGCCTGCCGCGGCGCGCGCTATCACCATGATGGAGAGCAATACGCCGGTCTGGCCTTCTGCAATCTCTTCCTGAGTGAAGACAAAGGGCTGGACGTGCATTTTCCGGCGCTGGATCTTCGTATCCCCTTGCAACGGGGGACGGTGATGATCTTCGATACCTGCCAGCCGCACGCCGTCATTCGGCGCGGCAGCGATGGTTTCGATTTGGCCGATTTTCCCTCGGACCAGGATTGGACACAGCTATTTTTGACCTGGGAGTTGCCGGTCGAAAGTGCCCCCGTCGAACAGGCGCTCAACATCAAATTCGATATTGACCCTGCCGCTGCCGCGACGATGAATGCCGAGCAAYTGCGGCTGAATGGCGAAAGGGTCGATGTCCGCCACGACTCCGGCCAGTGGCGACCGGCGGATTAACCGCCTCAGTCATCCGCTGCGTCGAACGCCTGCCGCACGCACGCCGCCAGCCGGCTAGCCAGGAAATTCAAGGGGAAATGGTCAGACGTGACCGCGAAGCTGCGGAACATGACCTCGCCCGCAAACGGAATCTCGCGCACATCGGGCAAGCCAAGCGCGTGGCTGACGATCGGACTCACGATGGACACGCCGAGACCCTTGCTGACCATCTTGCAGATCGTCGTGGCAAACGGCGTTTCGATGGCCAGCAGCCGCGAGCCGATCGGAAAGTGCCGGTCGATCTCCCGCCGGTTCGCGCTTTCCGCCGGCAGCGAAATGAAGGATTCCCCTTCGAAATCCGCCGGATTCAGGACCGAACGTGTCGCCAGCCGATGGGATGCGGGAACAATGCCCACGCCACGCGCGAGATTGATTTCCTCATATTGCAGGCTCGGTAGTTCGGTCGGAACGGAGCAAAATCCAATATCGCAAAATCCTCTCGCGATCCATTTAGCCACCACCTCGGACCTGCCCGTATTCAGCAGCACTGGAATATCGGGAAAATCCTGCCGAAAAAATCGCATGGCGTCCGGCAATATGCTGTCGGCAATGGAGCCGACGGCCCCCACGCGCAGTAGCCCGGTGCCCCGGCTGCGAATGGTGTTCGCACTATCGTCCAGAGATTCGAGTCCGATGAAAGCGCGTTCGACATCCGCATAGAACGCCTCGGCCTCTGCCGTCGGAATCAACTTGGTCCCCACGCGCTGAAACAACTGGAAGCCCACCTTGCTCTCCAGCAAGCCGATCCAGCGGCTGATATTGGGTTGCGACGTATGCAGAAGACCGGCCGCCGTGGTCATGGAGCGCGACATCATCACGGCGCGGAACGCCTCGATTTCTTTGAAGTTCATGGAACGGCCTCCCGAAAGATGGCGATTGTGGCACGCAGGGACGCATGCGCCACCCCGCCCTCAACCCATATCGGAATTGTATAAGACAGTGCGATCGGCTGATTTGACGCATGGGTTGTCGCAAACCAAACTCGATGTATGTTTATTTCAACCGAGTTTGAAAATGGAATCCAAAGTCAGCCGCCGGCTTAAGCAACCTCCCGCCAAAGAGGTTATCCAGTACATTTTCCAGCCGCGTACCACGCGTGAATTCTTTACCAAGAATTTCGAAGTGCTGACGCAAATCAACCTGGCCCATCTGGTCATGCTGGACCAGCAGGAGATTCTCGACAAAACCACCACGGCGACCCTCGCCAACGCCCTGCTGAAAATGCGGCGCGAGGGCCCCGAGGTCGTCGAACTCGATGAAGCGCGGGAGGATGCCTATTTCAACTACGAGGCGCACCTGATCCGCCTGATTGGCCAGAATGTCGGCGGCCGTCTGCACACGGCACGGAGCCGCAACGATATTGGGGCGACCAATGACCGGATCCGCGCGCGCGGCTTCGTGATCCGGATCTGCTCGGCGCTGGCCGGGCTATGCGAYGCCGCGCTGAGCCAGGCGGATGCCTACGCYGACTACGTCATGCCCGGCTATACCCACATGCAGGCCGCGCAGCCCATCACCTATGGCTATTACCTGTCGGCGCTGGTGGAAGCCTGGTCCCGGGACATCGACCGCCTGATGCACGTCCTGGAAACCCTCGACGGCTGCCCGATGGGCGCTTGCGCGCTCGCCGGCACGTCATTTCCGGTCGACCGCACCCTCACCAGCACCCTGCTCGGCTTCAGCCAGCCGCTTGGCAACGCGCTGGACAGCGTGGCGTCCCGGGACTTTGCGCTGGAGTTGAGCGCGGCACTCTCGATCATGATGATCACCTGCAGCCGGATGGTGCAGGACTTCTATATCTGGTCGACGCCGGAATTCGGCTACCTGACGTTTCCGGACAGCATCGCCGGCACGTCGAGCATCATGCCGCAGAAGAAGAACCCGGTCGTGCTCGAATACCTGCGTGGCAAGACCGCCCAGCTGATCGGCCTGACCTCGGCCGCCCTCACGACGGTGAAATCCACGCATTTCTCGCATTCCGGCGACAGCAGCCGGGAAAGCACGCGAACCTGCTGGGAGAGCTGCGAAGAGGCCCTGAAGAGCCTGGAACTGATGAAGCTGCTGGTGCGGGACGTGCAGCCCGAGCGGGAACGCATGGCGTCGCGCGCGGCTAACGACTTCTCCACGGTGACCGATCTGGCCGACCTGCTCGTCCGCAAGGCCGACCTCTCGTTCCGCGATGCCCATCACATTATCGGCGCCGTAGTGCGGCGTGCGCTCGACGAGGGCCTGCCGGCGACCGCGATCACCCCAGCGATGATCGATGACGCCACTGCGGAGCAAGTTGGCAGGCCCGCCGGGCTCTCGGCCGAGGACGTCGCCCAATGCCTGGACCCGATCCGCAATGTGAACAGTCGCCAGTCGTACGGCGCGCCAGCCCCGCAAGGCGTGCGCGAGCGGCTCGACGTGCAGCGCCGCGCGCTCGATACCTGCACCACCGCGCTGGACGCCACCGTCACCCGCATCGACGACGCCGCCGCATTGCTGGAGCAGCGCACCCGGAACCTGGCCGCCGGCTGACAACATCAAGAATAGAGGAGACAACCATGTTCAAGTTCACCACCGTGCTCATCGCGGCCATGGCGTGCTGCTCGGCCGCCGGCGCGCAGGGCTACCCCAACAAGCCGATCGACCTCGTCGTGCCCTTCGCGCCCGGCGGCACTGTGAATCTCACCGCGCGGCTGCTGGCCACGCGCATGTCCCAGATGCTCGGACAGCCGGTGATCGTCGACAACAAGCCGGGCGCCGGCGGCGCCATCGGCGCGGCCTATGTGGCCAAGGCACGTGCCGATGGCTACACGCTGCTGTACGCCACCATGGGCAGCCAGGTCATCCAGCCGCTCCTGACGAAGAACCTGACCTTCTCGCCCGCGAAGGACTTCACGCCAATCGCGCTCTTCGCCACGGTGCCGAACGTGCTGGCTGTCTCCGCAAACACGCCGGCGAAGAACATGGCCGAACTGCTCCAGTACGCCAAGGCGAATCCCGGCAAGCTGAACATGGGCTCCGCCGGCCAGGGCTCCGTCAACCACATGATCGGCGAGCTGTTCATGCTGCGGACGGGCGTCAAGTTCACCCACGTGCCGTACAAAGGCGCGGGACCGGCGACCACCGACCTCCTCGGCGGCCAGATCCAGATCCTGTTCGCGAATCTTCCGGGCCTGCAGCCGTATGCGAAGGCCGGCAAGATCCGGCTGCTCGGCGTGGCGAGCCACCAGCGCAATCCCGCGATTCCGGACGTGCCGACGTTTGAGGAACTCGGCATCAAGAACGCCGAGACCGAGTCTTGGTCAGCCCTGATGGCACCGGCCGGCACCAGCGCAGAGGTCATCAGGAAGCTGCAGGACACCGTCCGGACCGTCGCCACGGATCCGGCGATGGTCAAGCAGTTGATTGCCGAAGGCGCGCAGCCGTTCTATGGCACGAGCGACACCTTCGCCAAGGTGATCGCGGAGGACAACAAGCGTTGGACCGAGGTGGTCAAGCGCGCCAATGTCCAGCTCGATTAGGAACGGCGTGTTCGCGCCCACCCAACTGGGGCAGACCCGCCCCCCCATTACAGGGAGGGTAGCCTACCCTCTTTGACCTACATCATCCCCGAACACCGTATGTTTCGAGGGGATGACGATGGCACGCAAGTTTCCATGCTGCACCACGGCGAAGCGGCGCGCGATGCTGGCCGCACTCGCTGTGACCCTGGGGTTGTGCGCTGGCGGTGTTCGCGCTGAAACGTTTCCCTCCCGTCCGCTGCGCATCGTCCTGTTGATCGGCCCCGGCAGTAGCGGCGACGCCGTGTCGCGCTTCGTCGCCGACAAGCTCGGCGCTGCCTTGGGCCAGCCGGTCATCGTCGAGAATCGCCCCGGCGCGGAGGGCCTGATCGCTGTGCAGAGCGTCCTGAGCGCACCGGCCGACGGCTACAGCATCCTGCTGGTGACGCCTTCCATGCTCAGCGGTCCGCTACTGAACAAGGCCGCGAACTACGATCTCCAGCGGGACTTCCGCATGGTGTCGTTCCTCTACCGCAACTCCGCGCTGCTCGTGACGGGGCCGCAGAAGCCCTACGCCGACGTGAAGCAGGCGCTGGAGACCGTCCGCGCCACGCCCGGCGCCGTCAGTTTGGCCGACTACGGCAACACCTACCGCGTCGCCGGCATGCTGCTGGCCCAGCAAGGTGGCCTGGCGTTCAATGCGGTCAGCTACAAGGGCTTCTCGCAGGCATCGGCCGATGTGATCGGCGGTGCGGTGGACCTCGGCCTGCTCGACGCCGGCGCCTCCATGCCGCTGGTGCGCGCGGGCAAGCTGCGCGCACTGGCCAGCACCGCCACGACCCGCCTGCCGGACCTGCCCGCCGTGCCCACGCTGCGCGAAACGGGCTTCCCCGGCTACGAGATGTATGTCTGGATCGGGCTCGCGGTCCGCCGCCAGACCGACGACGCCACGGCGCGGCGTCTGGAACAGGCTGTCGCCGCCATCACACGGTCCCCGGCCTACCTGCAATTCCTGACGACGTTTGCCGGCTCCGAAGCGATGTCCGTCTCGGGCGCGCAGGCCGATCAGGACCTTGCCAACGAATCCACACGATATCGGCGCGCAGTCGAGGCCATCCAGCAGGCCCGGCGCTGAATTCCCCGTACCTCCGAATCCCCCGCACACACAGAAGGAGTGTCATGAGCGAGCTTTGCAAGGATCGCGTCGTCGTCATTACTGGCGCCGGTCGCGGCATCGGGCGCGAGTACGCGCTGCAATTTGCACGCGCCGGCGCACGCGTGGTGGTCAATGATCTGGGCGCCGCACCTGACGGCGCCGGCGCGGCAAGCGGCCCCGCACAGGCGGTGGTCGACGAAATCCTCGCGGCAGGCGGACAAGCCGTGGCCAATACCGACGACATCTCGGACTGGGACGGCGCGCAACGCCTGATCCAGACCGCCATCGACCACTTTGGCGGGCTGGACGTGCTCGTCAACAACGCCGGCATCCTGCGCGACCGTACCCTCGTCAATATGACGGAAGCGGACTGGGACTCCGTGATCCGCGTCCATCTGCGCGGCACCTTTGCGCCGATGCGCCACGCCGCCGCTTACTGGCGCGACGAGGCCAAGGCCGGGCGCACCCGCGAGGCGCGCGTGATCAACACGAGTTCGTCGTCGGGCCTTTACGGCATCGTCGGCCAGACCAACTACGGCGCGGCCAAGGCGGGCATCGCCAATATGTCGATCGTTGCCGCACGGGAGCTGGAGCGCTACGGCGCCACCGTCAACGTGATCTACCCGACGGCCATGAGCCGCCTGACCGAAGACCTGTTCCGACAGAACGGCATGGCCGCGCAGGCSGAACAGACGCAGGCCGGCGGCGGCTTCGATCCGCTCGACGCCGGCAACGTCGCGCCGCTCGTGGTCTGGCTCGGCAGCACGCAATCCAGCACCATTACCGGACGCGTGTTCGGCGTGCGCGGCGGCGCCATCACGGTGGCCGAGGGCTGGCACGCCGGCCCTCGCATCGAGAAAGAGGGCCGCTGGCTGCCGGAGGAGTTGTCGGCGCACATCCCCGATCTGGTGGCCCGCGCCGCGCCCAACGCGCTGATCTCGGGCGAGATCCCGCACCGCGAGGGCGTTCCGGCATGACCCCGACTCCATCCCCCGTCGCGAAATTCACGCCGCAGCCGGTGCCCGGCACGCGCCCCTTCTGGGAAGGCACGCAGGCCGGCGAACTGCGCCTCCAGGTCTGCGACAGCTGCGGCACGCACGTGCTGTATCCACGCCCGCACTGCCACCAATGCGGTGCCGAGACCTTGTCGTGGGTCCGCGCCAGCGGCCGTGCGCGCCTGTATTCCTATGTGATCAGCCACCTGGCCATGCCGGGCTGGGCCGGCCAGACGCCCTACGTGATTGCCGTGGTGGAACTCGAGGAAGGCCCGCGCATGATGACGAATATCGTCGGCGTACCCGCCGACCCGGCGCACCTCGTGCTCGATATGCCGCTCGAAGTGGTGTTCGAGCCGCGCGGCGAGGTCATGCTGCCGCAGTTCAAGCCCCAGACGGAGGCCGCCCGATGAGCCGGCTCGACCAGATCATCGCCATTGCCGGCGCCGCCGAGACGGAACTGGGCGCCCTGCCCCACCTGTMCGAGATGGACCTGCGCGCCGACGCCGCGCGCCGCGCGCTGGCCGACGCCGGCCTCACGCTGGCCGATGTGGACGGCATCACGAGCGCCGTGGACAGCCCCATCGACGTCGCCCACTACCTCGGCATCACGCCCGCCTGGTACGACGGCACCTCGGTAGGCGGCTGCTCGTTCATGGTCCACGTGCGGCACGCCGCCGCCGCGATCCGCGCCGGACTCTGCAACACCGTGCTGGTGCTCCACGGCCAGTCCGGCCGCTCGCGTGTGGGCTGGCCGCCTCGCTCAGTGCCGCCATTCTCGATGCTGGGCCAGTTCGAGATGCCCTACGGCAGCGGCGCGCCGCCCAACACCTTCACGCTGCCGATGCTGCGCTACATGAAGGAGACCGGCACCACCCACGAGCAACTGGCCGAAGTGGTCGTGGCGCAGAGCCACTGGGCCGCCGGCAACCCGCGCGCCAGCCGCAACAAGCTGCTGACCGTGGACGACGTGATGGCGTCCCCGATGATCGCCTATCCGTTCCACAAGCTCGAATGCTGCGTGGTCACCGACGGCGGCGGGGCCCTGGTTATCACTACGGCGGAGCGCGCGCGCAACCTCCGGCGCGCGGACAGCCCGGTCTACCTGCTCGGCTCGGGCGAGGCCTGCGACAGCCCGCTAATCTCGATGATGGACGACATGACCAGCTCGAAGGCGTTCCGCCTGTCGAGCCGCCAGGCGTTCGCGGAGTCTGGCGTGAGCCACGCTGACATCGATCATCTGATGATCTACGACGCCTTCGCGCACCTGCCGCTCTACGGGCTGGCCGATCTCGGTTTCGTCGCGCACGGCGAAGCCGCGCGTTTCATCGAGGCCGGCCATACCCGCCCCGGCGGCAAGCTGCCGATGAACACCAATGGCGGCGGCATCCTGTACACGCATACCGGCATGTACGGCATGTTCGCGATCCTGGAGGCCGTGCGCCAGCTGCGCGGCGAGGCCTTCCGGCAGGTGGATGGCGTGCAGTGCAGTTTYGTGCAGGGGGTGGGCGGCATGTTCACGGCCGCCGCCGCGCTGGTGCTCGCCAACACGCTGCCATAGCTGGATGCCACCCGGAGACAACACGACCATGCAGAACGAAGACTGGACACACCTGGGCGACCGCGCGCGGCGGCACCCCGAGCGGATCGCCGTCATCAATGGCAGCAATGGCATCTCCCTGACCTACGGCGAGCTGGACCGGCGTGCCAACCGCCTCGCGCGGCGGCTCCAGCAAATGGGGCTGCGCCCGGGCGACCACATCGCCATGGTGCTGGAGAACAACCTCCGTTGTTTCGAAATCGGCTGGGCGGCCTTGCGCTCCGGGTTGCTCGTCACGCCGGTCAACCGGTTCCTGACGCCGGCCGAGGCGGCCTACATCGTCGAGGACAGCGAGTCGCGCGTGGTCATCAGTTCCCATGCCATGCGCGAGCTGGCCGAAGGGCTGACCGGGCTGATGCCGAACTGCTCCGCGCGGCTGATGGTGGACGGCACGATCGACGGCTGGGACAGCTACGAAGCTGTCGTCGCGACGGTCTCGGACGCCCCGCTCGACGCCGAAACCCTCGGTGCCCTGATGCTATACAGCTCGGGCACCACCGGACGCCCGAAGGGCATCGTGCGTGCCCAGCCTTCGACCCGGATGGCCGATTTCATCGACCCGTTCCGGCGCGGCCAACTGCGCCACTACGACTTCTCCGACGACATGGTCTACCTGTCGACGGCCCCGCTCTACCACGCGGCACCGCTGGCCTGGGCGCTGCAGCTGCAAGCCACGGGCGGCACCGCCGTGTTCATGGAGAAGTTCGAACCGCTCGCCGCGCTGGCGCTGATCGAGCGCTACCGTGTCACGCACAGCCAGTGGGTGCCGACCATGTTCGTCCGGCTGATGAAGCTGACCGAGCAGGAGCGGCACGGTTTCGACCTGTCGAGCCTGCGCATGGCCGTGCACTCGGCGGCGCCCTGCCCGGCCGACGTCAAGCTGCGCATGATCGAATGGTGGGGCCCCATCCTGCACGAGTACTACGGCTCCACCGAAGGCAGCGGGCTGACGATGATCGACAGTGCCGGCTATCTTGCGCATCCGGGCTCGGTCGGCCGCGAAGCCATCGGCAAGCTACACATCTGCAACGACGAGGGCGACGTCCTGCCCCCGGGGCAGCCGGGCCTGATCTACTTCGAGCGGGACACCCTGGCGTTCCACTACCACAACGATCCGGAGAAGACCGAGTCCGCGCGACATCCCCGGCATCGCAACTGGACCACGGTGGGCGACGTGGGCTATGTGGACGAGGAAGGCTACCTGTACCTGACCGACCGGAAGACGTTCATGATCATCTCCGGCGGCGTCAACATCTATCCCCAGGCGATCGAGGACGCGCTGGTCACGCACGAGAAGGTCGGGGACGTGGCGGTCATCGGCGTTCCGTGCGCCGAGATGGGCGAGCAGGTCAAGGCCATCATCGAGCCGGCACCAGGCATCGTGCCCAGCGCGGCGCTCGGCGAGGAGTTGATCGCCTACCTGCGCGGGAAGGTGGCGCGGTACATGATTCCGCGCTCGGTGGATTTCATCGACCGCATGCCCCGGTTGCCGACCGGCAAGCTGTACAAGCAGGCGCTGCGCGAGCGGTACCGCACCAGCCCCTGACGAAAACAGGCCCGCAAGGGCCTGTTTTCTTTCCTGCCACCGCTCGAACCGCCGCCGGCTCAGGCGCCCCGCCAGCCGGCAATCGCCTCGGGCGACAAGCCCCAGGCGGCCAGCGCGGCATCCACGCCGTCGGCATCGGGCGATTGCGGCGCCTGTGGCGGCGTCGGCATGGCCGAAGGCGTGCGGCTGAAGCGTGGCGCCGGCGCGGGCTGCACCACGCCATCCACCTCGACGAATGTGCCGCGCGCCTTCAGATGCGGGTGCGACGGCGCCTCGGCAAACGACAGGACCGGCGCAAAGCAGACATCGGTGCCTTCGAGCAGATCGCACCAAGCCGCGCGCGTGCGGGTGCGGAACGCGGCCGCGAGCACCTCGCGGGTATGCGGCCAGCTCGCGGTGTCCATCTGCGGGCCGATGGCGTCYGCCGGGATGCCCATGCGCTCCAGCAACTCGGCATGGAAGCGTGCCTCGATCGGGCCGATCGAAATCCATTTTCCGTCGGCGCAGGCGTAGACATCGTAGAACGGCGCGCCGGAGTCCAGGATGTTGGTGCCGCGTTCGGGCTGCCACTTCCCGGCCGCCGCCAGCCCGAAGAACGTCATCGCCATGGACGCGGTGCCGTCCACGATGGCCGCATCCACCACCTGCCCCTGGCCGGAGCCGCGCGCCTCGAGGATGGCGGCGAGCACGCCCATGGCCAGATAGAGCGCCCCGCCACTCATGTCGCCGAGCAGCGCCAGCGGCACGGAAGGCGGCTGTCCCTGCCGGCCGATGGCATCGAGCGTGCCGGTCAGCGAGATGTAGTTGATGTCGTGACCCGCCACCTGGGCGAGCGGCCCCTCCTGCCCCCAGCCCGTGATGCGGCCGTAGACAAGCCGGGGATTGCGCGCCAGGCAGACGTCGGGGCCGAGCCCCAGCCGTTCCGTCACGCCGGGCCGGAAGCCCTCGATCAGCGCATCCGCGCCAGCCACGAGTTGCAGGACGCGTTCGACACTGGCCGGCTGCTTCAGGTCCAACGCAATCGATGTGCGATTGCGCAGCGTGAGGTTGTAGCGCAGCGGCTTGCTGACGCCGAGGTCCACCGGCGTCTCGCGTTCGATGCGAATCACCTCGGCCCCCATGTCGGCCAGCAGCATCGCCGCCATCGGCCCGGGACCGATGCCGGCCAGCTCGACGATCCGTACGCCGGCCAGCGGCCCCTTGCGGTTCGCATCCCCCATCTCAGCCCTCCATGGCCACTGCCGGCCGCTCGGCGACCAGACGCGTGCGGGCAAAGTCGAACAGCGTCGAAGCCGGCTCGGCCAGCAGCGCGCCGCCCAGCCGCGCAGCGCAGCGCGACTCCGTGCCCGCCGTGGTGCGCCATTCGTGCAGTCGGCGCGTGAACAGCCCCAGMACGTGTTCCTCGGTGATGCCGATGGCACCATGCACCGCGTGGGCGATGGCGGCGACGCGCGTGGCGGCCGCCGAGGTTCGCAGCTTGGCCGTCGCCGCGAGCAGCGGATCGGGCAGATATCCCGCGCTGGCCGCRCAGCCGAGCCGGGCCGCCAGCACCSCTGCCGCCACCTGCTCGGCCAGCAYGCTCAACTCCTGTTGCACCGCCTGGAACTGGCCAATGGCGCGCCCGAACTGGCGGCGGTCGGTCGCGTAGGTCACGCMGAGCGCCTGGATGCGCTGCATGGCGCCSGCCATGCCCACGGCATGTAGCGCGTTGCAGAGCGTCTCGGCATCGGCCCCGGCGGCGGGAATACGCGCCACCGCCTGCGCCGAGCTGTGCCAGCGGACCGTRGCCGACACGCGCGGCCGGAAGGCWCCGGGCTCGCGTTGCGCGCCTTCCGTCGGCATCAGCCACCAGGCGTCGTTTCGACTCAGCAATACATGGTCGGCCAGCGCCGCGCCGGGCACGTCCSGGCAGACGATCTGTCCGCCGACCTCCAGCGCGAGCGGTGCGATGGCGATGGCACCCGGGCCCGCCGTGATGCCGGCCGAGGCCAGGATGGCTCGCGCCACGGCGGTTTCGGCAAACGGCAGCGGCAGTCCGGCACGCGCCGCGGCCAGCGCCAGCGGGAACAAGTCGGACAGCGACAGCCCGGCGCCGCCACTCGCCTCGGGCAAGAGCGCGTCGGTGTAGCCGAGCGCGTCGATGCGCGCCCAGAGGTCGGCGGCGCCCTCGCCGGCTTCGGTCCGGCGCAGTTGTTCGTCGTCGCAGAGATCGAGCAGGGGCCGCTCGAATCCTTCCAGCAGGGAATCGGTCATCAAACCATCTCCAGTATCAGCGTAATCCGAGGCTGCGGGCGATGATGCCGCGCAGGATCTGGCGCGTGCCGCCGCGCAGCGAGTAGCTTGGGGCGAGCTGCATCACGTAGGCCAGCGTGCGTGCGAGCGCGGGCGATGGCACCTGCGCGTCGCGCTCGAGCGCCGTCTGGATCCAGTCGGGCATCGCCTGTTCAAATTCGGTGCCGAGGTCCTTGACCAGCGCGGCCTCCTGCTCGGGGTTCTCGCCCCGGTTCAGCTTGTCGGCCACGGCCAGCGACATCGCACGCAGCACCGCCAGATTGCCGACGATCCGGCCCGCGAGTTCGGTGGATGCCAGCGACACCTCGCCCGCCGCGCGAACCTCCGCCAGCCATGTTTCCGCCAGCACCAGGCTCGAATAGATGCGCTCGGGGCCGCTGCGCTCGAAAGCCAGCTCCGCCGTCACCTGCTTCCAGCCCGAGCCCTCCTCGCCAATCAGTGCGTCGGCGGGCAGTTGCACGTCCTCGAACAGCACTTCGCAGAAGTGGGCGTCGCCGGCCACGTCGCGGATGGGGCGGATCGTGATGCCGGGCAGCGAGAGGTCGATGACGACCTGCGACAAGCCCTGGTGGCGATCCTCGGTCACGCCCGACGTGCGAACCAGTGCCACCATGTACTGCGAGCGATGCGCGTTGGTCGTCCAGATCTTGCGGCCGTTGAGCAGCCAGCCCGCGTCGTTGCGCGTGGCCCGGGTGCGCACGCTGGCGAGATCGGAGCCCGTATCGGGCTCACTCATGCCGATGCAGAAGAACGCTTCGCCGCGAATGATGCGCGGCACGTAGAAGTCACGCTGCGCCGGCGTGCCGTAGCGCAGGATCAGTGGCGCGGTCTGCCGGTCGGCGATCCAGTGGGCGGAGACCGGCGCGCCGGCAGCGAGCAATTCCTCGAGTAGCACGAAGCGCGCGAAGCCGCTGCGGCCACCGCCGCCGTATTCCCGTGGCAGGGTCAGGCCGATCCAGCCCTGTGCGGCGAGCGCCTGGCTGAAGCTGGCATCGAAGCCAAGCCATGAGCGGGAGCGGACCTCGGGTGCGACGTCGCGCATCGCCGAGCGCAGGAAGGCGCGCACCGGTGCACGCAGGGCCTCGTCCTCGGGCGGGATCGCAATCAGGCCGGGTGTGGGAAGCAAAGTCGTCAAGATGGCTCCGGTTYTTGCATGGCCGGCAGGCCGCCTGTTGCGGTGCCGGGATGGCATAATCTATGGCCCCCGCCCGGCCGCGTCCAATACCGGATAGAGACCGCCCGATACGCCAGCCGTATTGCCAACCGCCCTTCTTCGCGCCCATGGAGCTTCGTCAACTCAGGCAAGTCCTCATTCTTGCGGAAACGCTGAACTTTCACCGTGCCGCCGAAAAACTGCACATGGCGCAGCCGCCGCTTTCCACGTCGATCCGCAAGCTCGAGGAAGAGCTGGGCGTGACGCTGTTCGATCGATTGCCGTCGGGCCTGCGCCTGACGCCGGCGGGCGAGGTGGTGCTGCGCAACGCGCGCCGCACGCTGTTCTATTCGGAGGAAGTGCGCCGTGCCGCGCGCGAGGGCGAAGCGGGCGAGCAAGGCATGCTGCGGCTGGGGTTCATCGGATCGGCCACGTACTCAGTGATGCCGGAACTGCTGCGTACGTATCGGCGACAGTACCCGGGCGTGGACCTCGCCATCGAGGAATCGACGACCGTGGAACTGCTGAGCCGGCTCGAGGACCACTCGCTCGACGTGGCGCTGGTGCGCTACCCGGTGCTCGAACCCACCAATGCCGAACTGACCCTGCTGCAGCGCGACCACTTCATGCTGGCCGTCAGCACGGACTCGCCGCTGGCCGCACAGGCGGACATCGCCCTATCCGAACTGGGGGATGTGCCCTTCATCATGTACTCGCGCACGCGGGTGCCGTCGATGCACATGCTGATCACCTGCGCGCTGCACGGCGCCGGCATCAAGCCGCGCATCGCGCAGGAAGCGGTGCAGGTGCAATCGATCCTGAGTCTGGTGGATAGCGGGCTGGGCGTGGCGCTGGTGCCGAACAACGCGGTCAAGTACGCCGGCACCGGCGTGCGGCTGCTGCGGYTGCGGGACTGGCCCATGCAACAGGCCATGGGCGTTGCACTCGCCACGCTGCCGGATGCGATGACCGCCACGGCGAGCAATTTCGTCGCCGTCGCCCGCAGCATCGCTGCAGCGGGCTTGGCGGGCGAGGCTGGCGGCACTACTCCTGGTGGATATTCGCCGTCTTGACGATGCGCCGTGTCCGCTCGATCTCGCTGACCTGGAAATCGCGGAACTGCTGTGGAGTGGCCGGGAACACCGTGCCGCCCATCGTCTCGATGAAACGCGCGCTTTCCTGCGTCGCAAGGAGATCACCCACCGCCTTGGCAATCCGGTCGACCACGGCCTGCGGCGTCTTGGCCGGCAGGAACACGCCGGTCCAGGCGAACGCCTCGTAGCCCTTGCTGCCGGTCTCGGCGATGGTGGGCACGCCGGGCAGCTCCTTGAGCCGTTCCGGGCTGCCTACCGCCAGCGCGCGCACCTTGCCGGCTCGCACCAGCGGCATCACGGCGCTCACCTCCGCCATCGTGTAATCCACGCTCCCGCCGGCGAGGTCGCTCATGGCGAGCGACGTCCCCTTGTACGGCACGGGCATGGCGCGGATACCACGCGTTTCGTGGAACAGTTCCAGCGCCACCTGATAGGTCGGCGTGCCGGCTGCGTAGTTCAGCTTGCCCGGCGCGTTGCGCGCGGCCGTGACCAGTCCGTCGAGCGTCGTGTACGGCGAGCTGGCGGGCACCGCCAGCACCATCGGGAACCGCGCGATGCGCGCCACGGGCACGAAGTCCTTGATCGGGTCATAAGGCAGCTGGCGGAAGACTGCCGCGTTGGTCACCATCGGCGAGTTGCTGGCGACGAACATCGTGTAGCCGTCCGGTGCCGACTCGGCTACCTGGCGCGCGGCAATGAAACTGTTGGCGCCCGGCTTGTTCTCGACCACGAAGGGCTGGCCGAACTTCTCGGTCAGGTGCTTGCCGATAAAACGCGCGGTGGTGTCGGCGCCGCTGCCGGGCGGCAGCGATACCACGATCTTGACCGGCCGGTCTGGGTAGTCCGCGGCGGCGGCGGCGCCGCTGGTCGCGCAAAGCATGGCGGCCATGCACAGGCCCGCGATTTGTCGATGCATTGTTGTCTCCATTATGGTTATGTGCCGACCGGCGACGGCCGGCTGGTGTGACGCTAGCGCTTCAGGAAACCGTCGAGCGCGGCCTCGTGCTCCTCGGTATGGTGCGCCAGCGCCTGGAAGCCGGCGGACATTTCGAGCAGCGTGGCRAGGCTGGTTTGCTGGCCTTCGCGCAGCAGCCGCTTGGTCATGCGCAGCGCGTGCCCCGGGTTGGCGGCGATTCGCCCCGCCAGCGACATGGCGGCCGGCATCAACTCGTCCGCAGGCACCACGCGCGAGACCAGCCCCCACGCCAGCGCCTGCTGCGCATCGATCGCCTCGCCCGTGAACGACATCTCGCAGGCGCGCGACATGCCCACGGCACGCGGCAGCAGCCACGCCCCGCCATCGCCGGGYAGCAATCCCAACTTGRCGAAGCTCTCCGCGAACACGGCCTTGTCCGAGGCAATCCGGATATCGCACATGCACGCGAGGTCATTGCCGGCACCGTACGCGGGGCCGTTCACGGCGGCGATCGTCGGCACCTCAAGCGCCTGCAATGCCAGCGGCAGCCGCTGGATGCCGTTCCGGTACGCGTAACGGCTATTCGCCGGCACGCCCAGCCCGGTGCCGACGGTATCGCGCAGCGTCTTCAAGTTACCGCCTGACGAGAACGCCGGGCCCGCCCCGGTCAGCACCAGCACACGCACCGAGAGGTCGTCGTTGATCGCCTGGCACAGGTCGACGATGCTCTCTATCGCATCGTCATCCGACAAGGCGTTGCGGGTCTGCGGGCGGTTCATCGTGGCAACGGCCACGTGTCCGATGGTTTCGATCTTGAGGAAGTCGCTCATGCTTGGATTCTGATTTCGGTAAGGGGACGAAAGGCAGCCCTGCAGCCGCCGGCTATTCCTTCTCCACGCCGGCCGACCGCGCGGCGACGCTTCATATCCATCTGTTGCCTCCTCAGTAGGACTTCGGCAGGCCAAGCACCTTCTCGGCCACGAAGCACAGGATCAGCTGCGGGCTGATCGGTGCGATGCGGGGAATCAGCGCTTCGCGCAGATAGCGCTCCACGTGATACTCCTTGGCATAGCCATAGCCGCCGTGCGTCATCACCGCCGTCTGGCAGGACTTGTAGCAGGCCTCGGCCGCGAGGTACTTGGCCGCATTGGCCTCCGCGCCGCAGGGCTCGCCGCGATCGAACTTCGCAGCCGCGTTGAGCACCATCAGGTTGGCGGCTTCCAGCTCCATCCAGCATTCGGCCAGTGGATGCTGGATGCCCTGGTTCTTGCCGATCTGGCGGTCGAACACGATACGTTCCTTGGCGTACTGCGTGGCCCGCGCCAGCGCCACGCGCCCGAGCCCAACCGCTTCCGCCGCCACCAGGATCCGTTCGGCGTTCATGCCATGCAGGATGTACTGGAACCCCTTGCCCTCTTCGCCGATGCGGTCCTCCACGGGCACCTTGAGGCCGTCGATAAAGACYTGGTTGGTGTCGACAGCCTTGCGGCCCATCTTGTCGATCTCGCGGGTCTCCACGTGGTTCCGGTCGATGGTCGTGTAGAACAGGCTCAGGCCTTCCGTCTTGCTCTTGATGGCCTCCAGCGGCGTGGTGCGCGCCAGGATCAGCATCTTCTCCACGCAACTGGCGGTGGAGATGAAGGTCTTGGCGCCGTTCAGCACGTAGTGATCGCCGTGCCGGTCCGCGCGCGTCTTCAGTTGCGTAGTGTTGAGGCCGGTGTTGGGCTCGGTCACGGCGAAGCAGGCCCGCTCGCTGCCCTGAATCAGGGGCGGCAGCATGCGTTGCTTCTGCGCCTCGCTGCCGAAGACCACCACCGGGTTCAGGCCGAAGATGTTCATGTGCACGGCCGAAGCCCCGCTCATGCCGGCACCGGATTCGGCGATGGCCTGCATCATGATGGCGGCCTCGGTGATGCCGAGGCCCGAACCGCCGTAGGCTTGCGGGATGCAGATGCCCAGCCAACCGTCCCTGGCGAGCGCCTGATGGAAATCGGTCGGAAAGCCGCCGACCTTGTCCTTCTCCAGCCAATACTCGGCGTCAAAGCGCTCGCAGACCTTCAGGATGGCCTCGCGAATCTCGCGATGTTCGGGGGAATGATCGAAGGTCATGCTCATGCCACCTCCACCGCCATGGCCGTGGCTTCTCCGCCACCCAGGCACAGACTCGCCACGCCACGGCGCAGCCCCCGTTCGCGCAGCGCATGGACCAGCGTCACAAGCAGCCGGGCGCCCGTCGCGCCGACCGGATGGCCCAGCGCGCAGGCGCCGCCGTTCACGTTGACGCGCGCATGCGGCAGGTTCAGTTCGCGCATGGCGAGCAGCGTCACCACCGCAAAGGCCTCATTGATTTCGAACAGGTCGACGTCACCAGCCTGCCAGCCGGCCTTGTCCAGCACGCGGCGGATGGCGCCCACCGGTGCGAGCGAGAACTGCCCCGGCGGCAGTGCATGCGTGGCGAGCGCGGTGATCCGGGCCAGCGGCGCGATGCCCTTTGCCCGCGCATCCGCCTCGCGCATCATGACCAGCGCGGCGGCGCCGTCTGAAATCGACGACGCGTTGCCTGGCGTCACCGTGCCCTCGGTGCGGAAGGCGGGCGACAGACGTGGGATCTTGTCGATGTCGCAGCGCGCCGGGGTCTCGTCATCGCGCAGCGGCTCGCGATTGCGGCTCTTCCCCGACTTCGGCGACAGCTCGACGATCTCCGCCACAAAGCGGCCTTCGCGCACCGCAGCCTGCGCACGCGCCACGCTTTCGGCGGCGAACGCATCCTGCGCCGCGCGCGAGATGCCAGCCTGTTCGGCGGTCAGGTCGGCGTAATAGCCCATCAGATGGCCTTCATACGCATCCTCAAGACCATCGCGATACATATGGTCCAGGAACTGCCCGTGGCCGAGGCGGTAGCCCTGCCGGCCGCGCGGCACGAGGTGCGGCGCGTTGGTCATCGACTCCATGCCGCCCGCCACCGCCACCGTGCAACTGCCGGCGCGCAGCAGGTCATGCGCCAGCATGGCTGCCTTCATGCCGGACCCGCACATCTTGCTGATCGTCGTCGCCGGCACCGATGGCGGCAATCCCGCACCAAGCACGGCCTGCCGGGCCGGGGCCTGGCCAAGGCCGGCGAACAGGCAACAGCCCATGATGGCTTCGTCGACGCTATCGGCCGACACCCCTGCCTGCGCCACGGCGGAGGCAATGGCGGCAGCGCCAAGCTCGGGCGCCGAGAACGTCGATAAAGCGCCCTGGAACGCGCCGATGGGCGTGCGCTGCGCGCCCACGATGACAATGGATGAATCTCGCTCGTGCATCACTGCATCTCCTGGAACGATGTCTTGGGGGTGGATGCCCGATCAGGCGTCCGCGACGAGGGTCGCGGCCGACGCCGCCATGGCCTCGATCTCCGCCGGGCTGTAGCCGGCTTCCGCCAGCACCTCGGCGCTGTGCTGGCCAAGCCGGGGGGCTTGCCGGGCGATATGCGGCTGGGACTTCGACCACCGTGACGGCACCGTCATCGAGCGCATGCGGCCTTCGCTCGGATGCTCGACCATCTCGAAGAACCCCACCGCCTGCAGGTGCGGGTCGTTCATCAGCGAGTCGAGCGTGTGCATGGGCATGACTGGGATGTCGGCCGCTTCGAGCACCGCCGTCCATTCCGCCGACGTGCGCGTGGCCATCACCTCGGCCAGCATCCGGTACAACTCGTGGATGTGCTTCGTGCGCTCGCCGATCGAGTGGAAGCGYGGRTCGTTCGTCATGACGTCGGGCTGGCCGATCAGCGCGAAGAACGTTTTCCACTGCTTGTCGTTGTAGACCATCACGCACAGGTAGCCGTCACGCGTGCGGTATGGCTTGCGGTTGTCGTTCAGCAGGCGCGCGTAGCCGGCGGGGCCGATTGGCGGATCGAAGGTCGCGCCGTACATGTGATCGCCCAATACGAACTGCGCCATGGTCTCAAACATCGGCACTTCGATCGACTGGCCTTCACCGGTGCGGGTGCGGTAGAGCAGCGCGGCCGTCACCGCGTTGGCGGCGCTCATGCCGACGATGCGGTCCGCCATGGCGTTCGGCGCGTAGCGCGGCTCTTCGGAGCCGGCCAGCGTGCTCAGCGCCGGGATGCCCACGGCGCCCTGGATCAGGTCGTCATAGGCCGGCTTGGCCGCGTAGGGACCGCGCTGGCCGTAGCCGTAGACACCCACGTAGACGATGCGCGGATTGACCGCCGCGATGTCCGCGTAGCCGAGCCGCAGGCGCTGCATGGCCTGCGGGCGGACGTTATAGATCAGCACATCGGCGTCAGCGGCCAGGCGCAGCAGCGCATCACGCCCGGCTGGCTGCTTGAGATCCAGCACCACGCTGCGCTTGTTGCGGTTGGCATGGAGAAAAACGCCCGCCATGCCGGGATTGCGGGCAGGACCGATGCCACGCACGGTGTCGCCGCCGGGCGGCTCGATCTTGATGATGTCCGCGCCGAGATCGCCAAGGATCTGGGTGGCGTACGGTCCCATCAACACCGTGGTCAGGTCCAGGATGCGTATCCCGGCCAGCGGCCCGTTACTCTCCTTGCCGTCCTTGCCAACTGCGCCCGTGGCGCGTGCAGTACCTTCCACCTCCATCGCAATCTCCTCGAAACGATGGAGCGCATGCTACGGACGCACCCCGGCCGCGACAAATACCGTCTTCATGTCGCCCGATACCTGCTTCGTATCGATCACCCCGTTCCCCGCCCCTACCCATGTTGGGGAGGGTGGCGGAGGGGGCCCCACCGCTATGCTCGTTCCCCTGATCCGACCAACAGCCAGCAGGGAGCCGTGCATGGACTTGCGATTCACCCGAGCCGAACAGGATTTCCGCGAGGAAGTCCGCGCTTTCGTGCGGAGCCAGTTGCCCGCCGACATCGCCGACAAAGTCCGCAATCACCAGCGTCTGGAAAAGGACGACTTCGTGCGGTGGCATCGCATCCTCCAGGCGCACGGCTGGGGGGCGCCGAACTGGCCGGTCGAGTACGGCGGCACCGGCTGGAACGCCATCCAGCGGCTGATCTTCGAGATTGAGACCTTCCACGGCGACGCCCCGCGCCTGCTGCCGACCGGCCTGGCCATGATCGGGCCGGTGTTGCAGAAGTACGGCAACGCKGCGCAGAAGGCCCRYTTCCTGCCGCGCATCCCCACCATGGAAGACTTCTGGTGCCAGGGCTACTCGGAGCCCGGCGCGGGGTCCGACCTCGCCTCGCTGAAGATGCGCGCCGTGCGCCAGGGCGACCGCTACATCGTGAGCGGCCAGAAGACGTGGACGTCGTATGCGCAATATGCCGACTGGATTTTCTGCCTCGTCCGCACCGATGGCGAGGCCAAGCTCCAGGACGGCATCTCGATGCTGCTGATCGACATGAAGAGCCCCGGCGTGACGATCCGTCCCATTACCACCCTCGACGGGGGCCACGACGTCAACGAAACGTGGTTCGAAGACGTGGAGGTGCCGGTCGAGAACCTGGTGGGCGAGGAGAACCGCGGCTGGACCTACGCCAAGTACCTGCTGGGCCATGAGCGCACTTCCATCGCCGGCATCGGCCATTGCCATCGCGAGATGCGCCTGCTCAAGCACTACGCCACCGAGGCTACCGACGGCAAGGGCCGGCGGATGATCGACGATGTGCGCATGCGCGACAAGATCGCCCGGCTTGAGATGGACCTGATGGCCATGGAAATGCTCCTGCTGCGCGTGGCCACGCAGGAAGGTAGCCGTGGGCCCGGTCCGGAAGCCTCGATCCTGAAGATCCGCGGCTCCGAGCTGCAGCAGGACATCGCCATGCTGCAACTGGAGGTGGCGGGCCCGAACGCGTGGCCGTACGCGCCGGAGTGGCGCGAGGCGGGCACCGTCCAGCCGGTCAGCGGGCCGGATTGGGCATCGCCGGCTGCGGCCACCTACTTCGATACGCGCAAGACATCGATCTACGGCGGCGCCAACGAAGTGCAGAAGAACATCATCGCCAAGATGATCATCGGATTCTGAAGGGAGACACAGGCATGGACTTCCAATACAGCGAAGAACAGCAGATGCTGGCGGACAGCCTGCGGCGTTTCGTCGAGACCGAGTATCCGTTTGCGCGGCGCCGGGAGATTGCTCGCCAGGGTGGCGCGTTCGATCGCGGCATCTGGGCCGCACTGGCGGAGATAGGTGTGCTGGGCCTCACCGTGTCGACCGACTTCGGCGGCTTTGGCGAAGGCCCGGCCAGCCAGCTGGTGGTGCACCGGGAACTGGGGCGCGGGCTGGTGCTGGAACCTGTGATCCCGAGCGCGGTGGTCGGCACGGCCGTGCTCGGCAACTATGGCAGCGCGGCGCAACAGGCGGCATGGCTGCCGGCGCTTGCCAGCGGCGAGCGCGTGCTCGCCCTCGCCTATCTCGAACCGGGCAMGCGCTATCGGCCGGAAGCCGCGCAGGCGACGGCCGTGCGTGACGGTGATAGCTATCGGCTCGATGGCATCAAATCGCTGGTCTGGCATGGCGATGCGGCGGACACCTATCTGGTCAGCGCGCGGGTCCCGGCGCCTGAGGGCGATCTCGCGCTGTTCCTCGTGCCGCGCGACACAGAAGGGCTGCACGTCACCAGCTATCCGACCATGGATGGCCTGCGCGGCGCCGACCTGCGGCTGCAAGGCGTGACAGTGCCAGCCGCCGCGCGGATCGGACAGGCGGAAATCGGCTTGGCTGCGCTCGAACATGGGCTCGACCACGGTATCGCCGCACAGTGCGCCGCTGCAGTAGGTGCGATGGAGCGCCTGATCGAACTGACGGGCGAATACCTTCGCACGCGCCGGCAGTTCGGCACGCCGCTCGCCACGTTCCAGGCCCTGCAGCACCGCATGGCCGAGATGCTGGTGCACAAGGAACTCGCGCTGTCGATGGCCTACGTTGCGGTACAGGCGCTCGACGAGACCGACGCTGCCGCGCGCAGGCGCATGCTTGCCGGTGCCAAGGTGGTGGTGGCCCGGGCGGCGCGCTTCATCGGCCAGCAAGCCGTTCAACTCCACGGCGGCATGGGCATGACCGACGAACTGGAGGTCGGCGACTACTTCAAGCAGCTCRCSATGGTGGACGTGTTGTTCGGCGATACGGACTTCCACATGGAACGCTACGGCGAGGCCATGGCAGGCACGCGCGGCTGAWCGCCACGAAACGTGGCGTAACGCACTTGCATATCGATAGTGGTGTACTACGCTAGACACTTCCCCATCAAAAGTGTCTAGCGCGTCATGACTGACACCGACTCGTCTTAGCGCTCCACCCTCCCGAATCCGGCTCCAGATACCGCATCCCTCGACAGGTTCCCCCGTCGGGGGACGGGGTCGCTTATCGCGTTTTTTCACACCGCAGCCCAACACGCGCCAGCGGGGCGAGGGCACGCCCGTGCGCGACGACATGCCAACGCCCAAACAGCTTGCAGCACTGCAGTCCGAGCCCTCGGGCTCGTTCTTTCACGTCGTAGTTCCGGAGGAAAGATCGTGTTGCGCATCCAGAAAACCCCGCTGGCGCTGGCCACCGCCGTTGCCAGTACCCTGCTGATCGCTTCATGCGGCGGCAGCGACGACAAGCCCGCCACACCCCCCACCACCCCAACCACCCCACAGGCCGATACCAGTTGCCAGGTACTGGCCAGCGACGGCAGCACGGTCGTGGTGGGATCGAACCAGCCCGGCGACCCTTCCCTGCCCGAGCCGGCGTCCGGCTACCGCAAGGGGCTCAAGCCCGTCTACGCGAAGACCTATATGGTGTCGTCGTCGAACGCCTATGCCAGCGCGGCCGGCTGCGCGGTGCTCAAGAAAGGCGGCAGCGCAGCAGACGCCGCAGTGGCCGTCCAGTCCGTGCTCGGGCTGACCGTGCCGGAAGCCACCGGCATGGGCTCGGGCGGCTTCATGCTCTACTACGACGCCCGCACGCGCGCCGTGCAGGCCTACGATGGCCGGGAATCGGCGCCGGCCGCCGCCACCGAGAACTATCTGCGCTATATCGACGACGCCACCAACACGAACCCGCCCGTGCCGAGCGCCCGCGCCAGCGGCCGTTCGATCGGCACCGTCGGCATCCCGCGCCTGATCGAACGCGTGCAGAAGGAGCATGGCAAGCTCGCGTGGAAGGACCTGTTCGGGGATGCCATCACGCTGGCCACCAACGGGTTTCCGATCGGCGGACGGCTGGCCGCCGCCATCCAGAGCAACGCCACGTCGCTCAAGCGTGACCCCGAAGCCTTGGCCTACTTCTTCAACGCCGACAGCACGCCCAAGGCGCTCGGCACGGTGCTGAAGAATCCGGCCTACGCCAACACCCTGACGCAGATGGCTGCCAACGGGGCCAATGCGATCTACACGGGCCAGATCGCCAGCGACATCATCGCCAAGATCGGCACGACGGCCGCCACGGACGGCTCGGCGATCACGCCGGGCAAGACCACGCTGGCCGATCTGGCCAACTATCAGGCCAAGCAGCGCGACCCGGTCTGCATCACGTATCGCGCGTACTGGATCTGCGGGGCGCCGCCGCCGACGTCGGGCGGGATCACGGTGCTGTCGGCGATGGGGATTCTCGAGAACTTCGACCTCGCCGCGCTGAAGCCGACCGCCATCGACGGCGAAGGCGGCAAGCCCACCGTGCTCGGCGTGCACTTCGTCAGCGAAGCCGAACGGCTGGCCTACGCCGACCGYGACAAGTACGTGGCCGATACCGACTTCGTCCCCCTGCCCGGCGGCTCCGCCAACACCATGCTGAACAAGCCGTACCTGGCCTCCCGCGCGGCRCTGATCTCGCCGACGGTCAGCATGGGCACGGCCACGGCTGGGAACCTCGGTTCGGTGCCCCTCGGCGTGGCGTCGCTGATCGAGCACGGCACGAACCAGTTCACGATCGTCGATGCGGACGGCAGCGTGGTCAGCGCGACCACGTCGGTTGAATCGAGCATGGGGTCGTTCCACATGACCAACGGCTTCCTGCTCAACAACCAGCTGACCGACTTTTCGGCCCAGCCGACCGACAGCGGCGGCATACCGGTGGCCAACCGGGTGCAGCCCGGCAAGCGGCCGCGCAGCTCGATGGCGCCKACGATGGTGTTCCGTCAGGCCGCAGATGGGTCGATTGGCGACTTCCTGATGGCCACCGGCTCGCCGGGCGGCGGCACGATCCCGCAATACGTCGTGAAGACGCTCGTGGGTGTGCTCGACTGGGGGCTCGACGCCCAGCAGTCCTCGGGCCTCGTCGACTTCGGTGCCAGCAACAACCCAAGCACCACGGTCGGGGGCGAGCATCCGAACATCGACGCCACAAGCAACGGCGGCAACGATCCGCTGGTCACGGGCCTGCGTGCCTTGGGCCATACGGTATCGATCGGCGCGCAGGCGAGCGGGGTCAACACGGTCCTGCGCAGCCAGTCAGGCGGCGCGGCGGTGTGGATGGGCGGCACGGATCCGCGCCGTGAAGGGGTGGTCCTCGGGGATACGTTCAATCCTTGAGCGGGATGGCAAAAGGGGGAGCGGGCTCGCGCCCCTCCCCCTCCATGGATTCATCCGGTCCGGCCTGGGACTTGTGGTCCCGGGCCGGGCGATGCTGTTAGCGCCGCACCTTGTCCGGCGCCGGCAGCTTCTGGCCAGAGTCCGCCAGAGACGCCTCCAGGCGGCGAATTTCCTGCCGCAGCTTCGCCAACTGGCTGCGCGCGCTGCGGTTGTCGGCCTCTCGGGCGTCGTTGTCGGCGCGGAACGTCTTCTGGTCCTCGGCGAACTGCTCACGCTGCGCCTGCTCGGCGCGCAGTTCAGTGGCCAGCGCGTCCGCCTGGGCTTCCGCACTYTGGATCGCCCGCTCGTACTGGCGCTGCTCCGTCGCCAGCACTTGCCGGCGGATCGCCTGATCGGCCAGCGCCGCGCTCTGCGCGGTGGCCTTGCGGTATGCCGATTCGGCGCTCGCCAGCGAGCTGAAACGCGACACGCGCCACAGCTTGTTCTGGTAGAGCAGCCCGACGTAGCAGACCACTTCATCTTCCGCCAGCATCAGGGTCGTGGCGTACTCGCCATTGGCGCTCGCGCGCAGTTCGCGAACTGATTTGTCCTTGATCCGCTGCTGAAGCTCCGCCACAAGGCGCGTCCGCGACGCATCGGACGGCCGGTCCGCCTCCACAGCCGGCCCTTCGGCTGCCATCGGATCGGTACTGGCCCATGCACCGGCGCCACACAATGCCAGGCTTGCCGCGAGGAGGCCGGCGAGCAGTCGGGGGAAATAGGTTTTTTCGAGCATATTATTGGTGTTAGGCCTCGGGTGATCCACGGCTAACGGCAGGTTCGGAGAATACTTGAGACTTACCCGTCACGCAGAATCGGCTAGGGAAAACACTGAGTTTGCATACGAATGCAAGAAAGTTACTGTGCATACGTATGCACAACCAACCTCGGAACTCCCCATGATTCGCTACCTCAAGCGTGGACGTGACGTCCAGGCGCGTGCCAATGACGACAGCGCTGTTCGCAATACCGTCGAAGGCATCATCCGCGACATCGAAGCGCGCGGCGATGCGGCCGTGCGCGAATACAGCAAGAAGTTCGATAACTGGGACCCCCAGGATTTCCGTCTGCCGCAGGCCGCCATTGAGAAGGCGATGAACAGCCTCTCGGCGCGCGAACTGGAGGACATCCGCTTCGCGCAGGCACAGGTTCGCAACTTCGCACAGATCCAGCGTGACTCCATGCTCGACGTCGAGGTCGAAACCCGCCCCGGCGTGTTCCTGGGCCACCGCCATATTCCGGTCAATGCGGTCGGCTGCTACATCCCGGGTGGCAAGTATCCGCTGCTGGCCTCGGCCCACATGAGCGTCCTGACCGCCAAGGTCGCCGGCGTCAAGCGCGTGGTGGCGACGGCGCCCCCCTTCCACGGCGAGCCGCACCCGGCGATCGTCGCCGCCATGCACATGGCGGGCGCGGACGAGATCCTGGTGCTGGGCGGCGTGCAGGCGGTGGTGGCGATGGCCGTCGGCACCTCCAGCATCGCACCCGTGGACATGCTGGTCGGTCCGGGCAATATGTTCGTGGCGGAAGCCAAGCGCCAGCTGTTCGGCCGTGTCGGCATCGACCTGTTCGCCGGTCCCACTGAAACGCTGGTCATTGCCGACGACTCGGTAGACGGCGAAATCTGTGCGGTCGACTTGCTGGGCCAGGCCGAGCACGGTCTGACCTCGCCGGCGGTTCTGCTGACAGATAGCGAAGCGCTGGCGCACGCCACCATGGCCGAAATCGAGCGGCAGCTCAAGATCCTGCCGACGGCGGAGATCGCCGGCAAGGCCTGGGCGGACTTTGGCGAGGTGATCGTCTGCGATACGCGTGAAGAGATGCTACAGAAGGCGGATGAGATCGCCTCGGAGCACGTGCAGGTGATGACCCGCGATCCCGACTGGTTCCTGAACCAGATGACCAACTACGGCGCGCTGTTCCTGGGACCGCGCACCAATGTCGCCTTTGGCGACAAGGTCATCGGTACCAATCACACGCTGCCCACCAACAAGGCGGCGCGTTATACCGGCGGCCTGTGGGTCGGCAAATTCCTGAAGACCTGCACGTTCCAGCGCGTGACGACGGATGCCGCCAGCGCCGAGATCGGCGAATACTGCTCGCGCCTGTGCCATATGGAGAACTTCGCGGGCCATGGCGAGCAGGCCAATATCCGCGTGCGCCGCTACGGCGAACGTCCCGAAGTGCCGTGGTACGCGCCGGTGCCGGCGTTGCAGGGGTGACAGCCGTGACGCCATTGCCGGCATTCGGCGGCTTTCGTCTCGATGGCAAGCGCGCCCTCGTCACCGGCGGAGGCCGCGGCCTGGGGTTGGCGGCGGCCGTGGCACTGGCACAGGCTGGTGCCGAGGTCACCCTGGCCGCCCGGTCCGGKGCCGAGCTGGAGGCCGCTTGCGCCGCCATTCGTGCGCAAGGCGGCAGCGCCGACTTCATGGTGCTGGACGTCACGGACCCCTCGGCTGTCGAGCGCGCGATCAGCAGCCGCCCSCCGTTCCAGATYCTCGTCAACAACGCGGGCATGAATCGGCCCAAACTGCTGACCGAAACGTCCGACGAAGACATCGACGCGGTCTTTGCGCTGAACGTAAAGGCGACCTTCTATGTCTCCCGCGAAGTGGCGCGCAGCCTGCAGGCGGCGGGCCTGCCCGGTTCTTTCATCAACGTCTCCTCGCAGATGGGGCACGTGGGCAGCCCGCGCCGTGCGCTCTACTGCGCCAGCAAGCATGCGATCGAGGGCATGAGCAAGGCCCTGGCCTGGGAGCTGGGACCGGCGGGCATCCGCGTCAATACGCTCTGCCCTACCTTTATCGAGACGACGCTCACCGCGCCGATGTTCGAGGACCCGTCGTTTCGCCGCTTTGTGCTCGACAAGATCGCGCTGGGCCGGCTGGGTCGGATCGACGAGGTGATGGGTCCGGTGGTGTTCCTCGCCAGCGACGCTTCCAGCCTGATGACGGGCAGCGCGCTGATGCTTGACGGGGGATGGACAGCGGCATGAAAAAAGTCACCGCCCACGACGTGGCCCGCCTGGCGGAAGTCTCGCAGTCCGCCGTCAGCCGCACCTTCACGCCCGGCGCCAGCGTGGCGCCCGAAACGCGTGAGCGTATCGAGACCGCCGCCCGCAAGCTCGGCTACCGGCCCAATGCCATCGCCCGCAGCCTGATCACCCGCCGCAGCCGGATCATCGGCCTGGTCATGAGCTATCTGGAGAACCAGTTCTACCCCGTGGTCATCGAACGCCTGTGCCAGGCGCTGCAGCAGGATGGCTATCACGTGCTGCTGTTTATCAGCGAGACGGAAGAGGCCGACAACGTCCTGGCGGACATCCTCCAGTATCAGGTCGATGGCATCGTGATGGCCTCCACGACGCTGTCGTCGGCACTTGCCAACGACTGCATCAACGCCGGCATTCCCGTAGTGCTGTTCAACCGGGTGGCACAGGTTGGCCCCATGGGCGGCTACTCGACCAGTTCGGTCACCTCGCAGAACCGCGCGGGCGGCCGGCAAGTCGGGGAACTGCTGGTGCGCACCGGCCACCGCCGCATTGCCTGGCTGGCCGGATCGGAGAACGCATCGACCAGCCGCGACCGCGAGGCCGGGCTATGCGATGCCCTCGCTGCAGCCGGCCTGCCGCTGCATGCCCGGGGCGTCGGCGACTACGACTTCGCCGAAGCGCGGCGCGCGGTGCTCGCGCTGTTCCGTGACCCCGACAACCGCCCGGACGCGCTGTTCGCCGCCAATGACCACATGGCCATCGCGGCGCTGGAGACCCTGCGTGCCGAACTGGGCATGCAAGTGCCGCGCGATGTTTCCGTGGTGGGCTTCGACAACGTGCCGCAAGCCGCGTGGCCGTCCTTCGACCTGACGACCGTGCAGCAGAACGTGGAGCAGATGGTGCACGCCACGCGGACCCTGCTGTTCGAGCAGATCGGCGGACAGGTCATGGCGAGCAGCGTGGATGTGCCCTGCGTGCTGGTCGAGCGCGGCACCGTACGCAAGCGCGACGCCACATAGCAGGAGACCCAAGACAACATGACCGACAACCATAAGATTCAGGCGCTCTGCGCCGGCCGCCCGGTAGCCATCGTCGGCGCCGGGCTGGTAGGCGCCGGCTGGGCCATCGTCTTTGCCCGGGCTGGCCTGAACGTGACGATGTTCGACGCCAACCCGGAGATCACGCGCCAGGCGGTGCCGCTCATCGAAGGGCAACTGGCCGGCTTGCAGCGGCACGGGTTGATCGATGAGGACCCCGCCACCGTGCTGGCCCGCATCACGCCGGTTGCCACGCTGGCCGAGGCGGTGGAAGGCGTTGCCTATGTGCAGGAGTCGGTGCTCGAACGCGTGGAGGTGAAACGCCAGCTGATGGTGGATCTCGACGCGCTGGCCTCCCCCGATATGGTCGTCGGAAGCTCTACGTCCGGCATCCCCGGATCGGCGTTTGCCCTGGGCCTGTCCATCTCGCCGCGCGTGCTGATCGCCCATCCGGTCAATCCGCCTTATCTGGTCCCGGTCGTTGAGCTGGTGCCGTCGCCGGAGACGGCGTCGAGCACAGTCGACTTTGCCGACGCCCTGATGCGCGCCGTGGGCCAGACCGTGGTCCACGTGCGCAAGGAAGTGGAAGGCTTCGTCYTGAACCGGCTGCAGGCTGTGCTGCTGCGCGAAGCGTGGGCGCTGGCGCAGGAAGGCGTGGCCAGTTGCGAGGACATCGACAAGACCATACGCGACGGCCTGGGCTGGCGCTGGTCGTTCATGGGGCCATTCGAAACCATCGACCTGAACGCGCCGGGCGGCGTGGCCGACTATGCGGTGCGGCTGGGTCCGCTGTACCAGCGCATCGCGAATTCACGCGGCCACGAGACACCTTGGGACCCGGCGCTGATCCGGGAAGTGGAGGCGCAACGCCGCGAGCACCTGCCGCAGTCAGACCTGGAATCCCGACGGGCCTGGCGCGATGAAAACCTGATGGCGATAGCCGCCAACCGTCGCGCCCGCGACCCACGAGCCTGAGCCACACCGACTTCGAAGTTCCGCTGCAATCGTCATAGAAAAGGCACGTCGATGCCTTCCCCACTACAAAGACCGGAGACAACCATCGTGAAACAGCCTCTCAGCCTGTCCGCCCAAGCCCGCCGCCGCCTGCTCGGCGCCACCCTGGCATTGACCGCTTGCGGCATATCCGCCGCGCATGCGCAAGCCGACTATCCCAACAAGCCAATCCGCCTGATCGTGCCCTTCGCCAATGCCGGCGTGACCGACACCAGCGCCCGCATCGTGGCAGAGAAGCTCGGCCAGCAGCTTGGCCAGCAGATCATCGTCGATAACAAGCCCGGCGCTGGCGGCAATATCGGCACGCAGATGGCGGCGAAGGCGGATCCCGATGGCTACACGCTGCTGCTCGGCTATGACGGCACGCTGGTGATCAATCCCAATGTCTATGCCAAGGTGCCCTTCGACACGGTCAAGGACTTCACGCCCATCGGCAAGATCGGTGACGCCGTGCTGATGATCGCCGCCAATCCGAAGCTGGGCATCAAGACCGTGGCGGACTTGCAGCACTACGCCARGACGGTGGCTGGGGGCATGTCCTACGGKAGCGCGGGCAATGGCAGCACCACCCATCTGGCCGGCGAGATGTTCCATCAGCGCACCGGCATCCCGATGACCCACGTGCCATACAAGGGTGGCGGCCAGGCCTTGCTCGATGTGGTCGGCGGCAACCTGCCCGTGACCTTCGCGGCGGTGACGGGCGCCATGCCCTTCGTCAAGAGCGGCCAGGTCGATGCGGTGGCCGTGACGTCGCGCGAGCGCGCCCCCTCGCTGCCGAACGTGCCGACGCTGATCGAAGCCGGCATGAAGGACTTCGAGATCAGCTCGTGGGTGGGTCTGATGGCCCCCGCCCGCACGCCYAAGCCTGTGATCGACAAGCTCAGCGCCGCGCTACAGAAAGTGTTGAACGACCCCGCGATGCGTGAGCGCCTGGCGTCGCTCGGCATCGTCGCCACGCCGGGCACGCCTGATGCCTATGGCCGCGAGATCGTGCGTGACCTCGACAAGAACAAGGCGATCGTCAAGGCTGCCCACATCAAGCTCGATTGACTTTGGACGGTGGCACCACCGACCCATGCTGAGTGAACCCACACCATGACAACTCTATTCGACAAGATCTGGGCGGCCCACGCGGTGGCCCGTAACGATGCCGGCGAGGACCTGATCTATATCGACCGGCACCTGGTGCAGGAGGTATCGAGTCCGCAAGCCTTCGCCAGCATGGCCGAGGCGGGTCATGCGCTGCGCTCGTCGCCGCGCCACATCGCCGTGCAGGATCACAACGTACCGACCACGGCCGACCGCCTGACCCACATCCCCAACGCGGAAAGCCGCGAGCAGATCGCCACCCTGCGGCGCAATGCGCAGGCCACCGGCATGCGCCTGTTCGACCTGGACCACCCCTTGCAGGGCATCGTCCACGTCATCGCGCCGGAACTGGGCTACGTGCTGCCGGGCAGCACCGTGGTCTGTGGCGACTCGCACAGCGCCACGCTGGGCGCCTTGGGCGCGCTGGCCTGGGGCATCGGCACCTCGGAAGTCGCCCATGTCATGAGCACCCAGAGCCTGTGGATGCGCAAGCCGCGCACGATGGGCATCGCCATCTCGGGCGCGCTGGCCAGGGGCGTCTACGCCAAGGACCTGGCGCTGGCCATCATCCATCACATCGGCACCAGCGGCGGCAATGGCTACGGCGTCGAATACTTCGGCCCGATGGTCGATGCGCTGTCGATGGAGGCGCGGCTCACGCTTTGCAACATGACCATCGAGGCCGGCTCACGCTTCGGCCTGATCGCACCGGATGCGACCACCCTCGCCTACCTGCGCGACCGCGTACAAGGCGCCGCGCGCGACCATTTCGAGCAGGCCGCGCAGGCATGGAGCGCGCTGCGCACCGATGCGACGGGCGACTACGACCGCAGCGTGGCGTTCGATGCCGCCACCGTCTCCCCGCTCGTCACCTGGGGCACCACGCCAGCCGACAGCGCTGCGTTCTCCGGCAACGTCGGCGACGGCGCCATGCTCGGCGAGGAAGCCGAGCGCAACCGTCTGGAAGAAAACCTCGCCTACATGGGTCTCAAGATCGGCCAGGCGCTGTCTTCGGTGCCGATCGACGTGGCCTTTATTGGCTCCTGTACCAATGGTCGACTGGAAGATCTGCGCGCCGCTGCCGATGTGGTGCGCGGTCGCCACGTGGCCAAGGGCGTACGTGCGCTGGTGGTCCCGGGTTCGGGCAGCGTCAAGCGCGCGGCCGAGGCCGAGGGCCTGGCGAAAGTCTTTGTCGACGCGGGTTTCGAGTGGCGTGAATCGGGCTGCTCCATGTGCATCGGCATGAATGGCGACAGCCTCGCGCCGGGCGAGCGCTGCGCTTCCACCTCCAACCGGAACTTCGAGAACCGGCAGGGACAAGGCGGCCGTACCCACCTGATGAGCCCCGCCGCCGTCGCGGCATCCGCCCTGCAAGGACGCTTGACCGACCCCCGGGAGTACCTCGCATGAAAGCCGTTATCGCAGAAGTCCAAGGCCGCGCTGCGGTCATGCAGCGCGACGACATCGACACCGATGCCATCTTCCCGGGACGCTTCCTGCGCCTGGTGCAGCGCACTGGCATGGGAGCGCACCTGTTTGCCGACTGGCTGGCCGAAGGCCGCCCGGAAGTGGCGTTCATGGCCCAACCGTCGCCGCCGCAGGTGCTGGTCGCATTGCAGAACTTTGGTTGCGGCTCATCGCGCGAACATGCCGTCTGGGCCTTGTCGGACTACGGCGTGCAGGCCGTGGTCGCGCTGTCGTTTGGCGACATCTTCCGCAACAACTGCGTGAAGAACGGCGTGGTGGCCGCCACCGTGACGCCAGCGGATCATGCGCGCCTCTTGCAAGCACTCGCCGGTGCAGGAGATGCGCCGCTGCACCTGCTGGTGGCCGAACGCAGCCTGCGGCTTCCCGATGGCAACGTCATTCCCGTCACGCTCGCCGACGGCCATGCGGAGCAACTGCTCTCGGCCGAAGACGAGGTAGACCGCACCCTGCGTCATGACGCGGCGCTGCGCGCCTATGAGGCGCGCGTGCAGCGCGACCAGCCGTGGCTGGCCTCGATGGACTAAGCCGCACTTCCCTTCCCTTTTCTAGCCTACTGGAGCCGCCATGGCCAATCCCATCCTCCGACAAAAACTTGCCGCCGGCGAGTTCATCGTCATCCCCGGCGTGCAGGACATGATCGCCACCGTCATGACCAACAAGGTCGGCTTCGAGATCATCTACGGCTCCGGCTACTGGCTCACCGCCTCCAGCCTGGGGCTGCCCGATGCCGGCATTGCCACCTATACGCAGATGGTGGACCGCATGCGCACCATCACCCGCACCTCAAAGGCGGCGCTGATCGCCGATGCGGATACCGGCTACGGCGGCCTGCTCAACGTGCACCACACCGTGCGCGGCTACGAGGAAGCCGGCGTCACCGCCATCCAGATCGAGGATCAGGAATTTCCCAAGAAGTGCGGCCACACGCCCTATAAGCGCTGCGTGCCGATCGAGGACATGGTCGAAAAGATCAAGGTCGCGTCGGAAGCCCGTCAGGACAAGGAGAATTTCCTCATCATCGCCCGTACCGATGCCCGCGCCAGCCTGGGCGTGGACGATGCCATGCGCCGCATGGAGGCCTATGCGAAGGCCGGCGCCGACATCCTGTTCTTCGAGGCGCCCCAGTCCGAGGAAGAAATGCGCCGCGCCTGCGACGCCTTCGACCTGCCCATGATGGCCAACATGGCTGACGGCGGGAAGACGCCGATCCTGCCAGCCAGCGTGCTCAAGGAGATCGGCTACTCGCTCGCCATCTTCCCCGCCATGACCAGCCTGGTCGCCGCCGCCGCGATGGAGAAGTCCCTGCGCCACCTCAAGGAGGCGGGCACCAGCCTGTCGCCCGAGATTCCCATGGCGGACTTCAACGAGTTCTGCAGGCTGATCGGCTTCGAAGAGGTCTGGGACTTCGAGAAGCGCTGGGCGCGCTGACCCGCCAATCGACACTAGAAAAAATCACAGGAGGAGACCCAACATGCCGATCACCCACACCAACCCCCGCCGCCACGCCTATCAGGGCCCGCTGCTGCGCTGCGCCGTCCTGGCAGCCGCCACCTGGGGCGCTGTCACACCCGCGCTGGCGCAGACGGCGTGGAAGCCCAATCGCCCCGTCACCATCGTCGTGCCCTACGTACCGGGCGGCGGCACCGACGCCTCCGCGCGCGCGACGGCCAAACTGCTGGGCGAGCAATGGGGCCAGCCGGTGCTGGTGGTCAACCTGCCTGGCGCCGACGGCCTGATCGGCACGCGCAAGGTCGCCGAGGCCAAGCCCGACGGCTACACGCTGCTGCTCCAAACGCCGGCCATCGTCCTCACCAAGCACGCGCCCTCGTTCACGGGCACCGATCCGCTGACCAGCCTGGTACCCGTCACCAACATCGCGCAATCGCCGGGCGTAATCGTTGCCAACGGAAAATTCCCCGCAACCTCCCTGCCCGAACTGATCAAGTACTGCAAGACAGCCGCCACGCCCTGCTCCATGGGCACGGGCGAAAACGTCGCCAAGCTCTTCGGCCAGCAATTGAAGGCGGAAGCGCTGCCCAACCTGATCGTGGTCAACTACAAGGGAACCGCRGCCATCATCACCGACATGATCGCCAACAACGTGAACTTCGCCGTGACCGGCGTGGCGTCGGCGCTCCCGCACCAGAAGGCGGGCACGCTGAAGATCGTCGCCAACCAGGGCACCCATCGGTTCAGCGAGGCGCCGGATGTGCGCACCGTGGTGGAGACCGGCATGCCGCAGTACGAGTACACCACCTGGTTCGGCCTGTTCGCACCGAAAGACACGCCGCCAGCCGTCACCCAGAGCATCTACGCCGCCGTGCGCGAAGCCATGGGTCATGCCGAACTGCAAAAAGCGATCACGGCCGTTGGCGCCGAACCGCTGGTCAACACGCCAGAAGAATTCGCCGCACAGGTGCGCAAGGAAGATGCACGGTTCACCGCATTGGCGAAGCGCTTTCCGTTGAATTGAGGGGGGGGACCGGTCTCGTTAGGGGCCGGTTGTGCCGCGACGCAGGGGACGACCCCCGTTGGCTGGGTAGCCCGCGTGAGGCAGGAAATTGTGGCGAATAACCCACAAATGATGATTGGTGCGAGGGAGG